>JBJEKE010000091.1:0-4460 GCA_051878475.1 Muribaculaceae bacterium
TAGAGCATCTGACTACGGATCAGAAGGTTACAGGTTTGAATCCTGTCGGAGTCACTTTGAATCCCAAATCGCTATCTTTCAGCAATTTGGGATTTTTTTATTGTCTAAAATGATTGATTTCACTGTTTTTATAATTAATTTTATGCTCGATTTTCTGCTACGGGGCTTTGCGATGCGTGGTATTGCAGCGTAAGTTGTTGTGGCTGAGATGAAATCATTGAGTTTTTAAATTGTTGTATGAAACATTCGGGCAAAATATTCTGGCTTGTTGTCTTTACGGCTATTATGCTGTATTTGCAGATTCAATGCTGTGATTCATTAACTTATCTTGAGCAGATGCAGATGTTTTTGTTCACCTCCGATTATGCATCGGAGGTGATTAAGCAACCTTCCGGGTTGGCAGTGTATGTGTCGCGGTTCCTTACGCAGTTCTTCTGCCTGCAGTGGGTGGGTGCGGCTATAGTGGCTGCATTGCTGACGGCTGTGGGCATACTGTTTCACAATGCTCTCAAGTGCATTGTGAAGCCTGGCAACGGGCTGTTGTCGGCAAGTTTTGCACTGTTGCCGGTGTGTGCTTTGATGTATCTGCAACACGATTTCAACTATTCGATGGCCGGAACGGTAGCGCTGTTGGTAGCGCTTGGCGCTATGTGTGCTATCGAGGCGGTTCGGAATCCATATGTAAGGCTTGCCGTTGCCATTGTGGTGTGGCCCGATTTGTATATGTTGATAGGCCCGGTTGCAATAGTCGGGGTTTTGCTCCAGCTGGCTGTTGAACTTATTCGCCGCTGTCCTAAGTGGTATCTGACGTTGCTGCCCATGCTGGCAGTGTCGGGAATGGCAACATGGTGCGTGTCGAGCGGCATGTTGGCCGAATGGCGCACAGCGCTGAGTGCCGATATGTATTACGATTCGATGGTAAGCACCATGAAACTTCTGTTCCCATATTATGCCATTGTGCTGGCTCTGCTGTTGGCTTTGGGCTCGACAATGTTGCCCAACGGTTACCCAAAGTTGAAGACACTTATGGCAATGTTGGTTGTGGCATCGGGCGTGGGTGCATTTATCGGCCTTGAAACCACCGACGAAGCCGACCGAGCCATGCGCAGTTCGGCAAAAAACTATCAACGGCTGACCAACGGACTTTGGGACGAGATTATCGACGATTTCGAGAAGTCGGACCGGCATACCATCGAGGACTACAACGTGCTGCATATAGCCTTGGCCGAGAAGGGACAACTACATTCAAAACTCTTTGCCTATCGTCAGCCTGGAGTGCATGCGCTGATTGCGCCGTGGGACAACAGTCTATCGGCAGCAATGTATCTCAGCGAGATATATTATCGCATAGGTGATATAGTGTGGACCCAGAAACTCTCCTTTGAAGGCACAGTGGCATCGACAGCCGGCGGCAGTGCCAGGTTGCTTAAGCGGCTTGTCGACACCAATCTGATTTGCGGCGAGTATCGCGTGGCAGAGAAATACATATATATTCTGGAACACACCCTGATGTATAGCGATTGGGCGCATGAGCGCCGTCGGCTGCTCGACAACGACAGTGCGGTGGAGGCTGACGCCGACCTTGGAGTGCGCCGACGTGCTTATCGAGGCAACGGCAATTATGCCGAGGCTTTCGACATTACCGGAATTCTTGAGCGCCTGGCCCAGAACAATCCGACAAACAGGCTGCCCATCGATTATCTGACCGCTTTCTATATGCTCACCAAGGATTCAGCCAACTTCACCCGTATTGTCGAGAAATATTACGGCACCGAGGTGCTTCAGTCGCTGTCGCCGCAGCTGCAGCAAGCCATAGTAGCGGCAAACAGGTTTGATTTCGGATTCTGCCTCTCGCACGGCGTGTCGGAATCCACCATCAACCAGTTCCGCAGTGTATCGCTCTTTGTCGAGGTGAATCAAGTGGATTCAAAGTTTGATGAACTGTTCTACGAGCGCTACGGCGACACATATTGGTATTATCTCACCATTAATTCCGACGGACAATGAAAACAAGGATATTTGCAGCAATAATCTTGGTGGCATCGCTGATGACCGTATCGTGCAGCATAAGCCATAACATCGACGAGTATACATCCGATGAAGTGACCATATTTCCCGATTATGCCGATGTAACTATACCCCCCAATATTGCTCCGCTCGATTTTGCTGTGTCGGACAGCATGGAGGCAGAATCCATGTTTGCTGTGCTTGAGGGAGCCGACGGAAGTAAGCTCACCGTTGATGCCGACGATGGTTTCTTTGATATTCCCGTCGAGGCGTGGCACTCGATGCTCGGGAAGTCGAAGGGAAAGTCCATCAAGGTAACGGTAGTGGCCAATCGCGACGGACGCGGGTGTGCCTACCAGCCGTTTGAGGTGAATGTGGCAGCCGATTCAATCGACGAGTGGATTGCCTACCGCCTAATTGAACCCGGATATTCGCTGTGGAACAAGCTTGGCATCTACCAACGCAATGTCAGCAACTTCGAGCAGAGAGCCATCTTCGAAAACCGGCTTTCGGGCAATAATTGCATCAATTGCCACTCATTCTGCAACCGTAATCCCGAGAAGATGTTATTCCATTTGCGTGCAGCCAACGCCGGCACTGTGATTGTTGACGGCAATAACATCGAGATTCTCGATACCAAGACCGACAGCACCCTTTCGGCACTGGTGTATCCCTCATGGCATCCGTCGGGACGATATGTAGCGTTTTCGGTGAACCGCACCACCCAGTGCTTCCATCCGACCAATCGCATTGAAGTTTACGATATGGCATCGGATGTGGTGGTGTACGATGTTGAGACACATACCATACTGTCGACACCGCTAACCGCCCGCTCCGACAGTTTCGAGACATTCCCCACATTCTCGGCCGACGGCACCACGCTTTATTTCTGCAGTGCTGATGCCCGTCAGGTGCCCGATTCGATAGCGAGCCTACGTTACAGCCTTTGTTCAATAGGCTTCACCCCCGAGCAAGGCCGTTTCGACGAAGATGTCGACACCATAATTGATGCTGTGGGCCGCGATTGCAGCATCTCGTTTCCGAGAGTGTCGCCCGATGGCCGATGGCTGGTGTGTACAGTTTCGGGCTATGGAACTTTCCCCATCTGGCATCAGGATGCCGACCTGATGATTGTTGACCTCTTCAGCGGTGAAATCCGCAGGATGGATGCCGCCAACAGCACATCGGTTGAGAGTTACCACTCATGGTCGTCGAACAGCCGATGGATGGTATATAACAGCCGTCGTATCGACGGATTGTATTCACGGCCGTTCTTCACCTATATTGATGCCGAGGGTGTGGCCCACAAGCCGTTTGTGCTGCCGCAAAACGAGAAAAATTTCTACAAGGAGTTCCGCAAATCGTTTAACATCCCCGAGATGATAAGTGGCTCGGTGCCCGATAATGCAGTGGAAATCGGTAATCGAGCACGTTCGACCAAGCGCACAAAACTTGCCTTTGAACGTAGGTGAGCACTTGCTGTGATTTGGCTATTTCAATAACTGGTGCTAACTTTGCACCCACTAATTCTGAATTGAACAATGATTGACAATCATATCATTACCGAGGAAACATCGGAGAAGGCAGTCCTTGTGGGACTTATCACTCCCCAGCAGAACGAAATCAAGGCCAAGGAATACCTCGACGAGCTCGATTTCCTCGCCGATACAGCCGGTGCCGTTACGGTGAAGAAATTCCTTCAGCGTTGCGACTCTCCCAATCCCCGTACCTTTGTAGGCAAAGGCAAACTCGAGGAGATAGCCCGCTTTGTTGAGGATAACGAAGTGGGACTTGTGATTTTCGATGATGACCTCTCCACCAAGCAGATTTCGAATGTAGAGAAAGAACTGAAGGTGAAGATTCTTGACCGCACAAGCCTGATTCTCGACATTTTTGCCAAGCGTGCCCAGACTGCAAACGCCAAGATGCAGGTGGAACTGGCGCAATACCAGTATCTGTTGCCTCGACTCACCCGGATGTGGACACACCTGGAACGTCAGCGTGGAGGTATCGGTATGCGTGGCCCCGGTGAGACTCAGATTGAAACCGACCGCCGTATTATCCTCGACAAGATATCGCTCCTGAAAGAGCGACTGCGCAGCCTCGACAAGCAGAAGTCAATCCAGCGCAAGAACCGCGGCAAACTCACCCGTATTGCCTTGGTGGGATATACCAATGTGGGCAAGTCGACGCTGATGAACTTGCTGAGCAAGAGCGACGTGTTTGCCGAAAACAAACTGTTTGCCACGCTCGACACCACTGTACGAAAAGTGATAATAGAAAACCTGCCGTTTCTGCTTACCGATACTGTAGGATTCATCCGCAAGTTGCCTACACATCTGGTGGATTCGTTTAAGAGCACCCTCGACGAGGTTCGCGAGGCCGACTTGCTGGTGCACGTAGTTGATGTGTCGCATCCGCAGTTCGAAGAACAGATTGAAGTTGTAGATCGG
>JBJEKE010000092.1:0-18708 GCA_051878475.1 Muribaculaceae bacterium
CGGGTTCCGTCAGGCAAAGCCCGGCGAGAAACGCAACAACGAATTCTTCGTGCATAATTGTCTGATTCCGTTCGACGAACTCTCTGATGCCGAAAAGAAGAAAGACAAATCAATTCTACTGATGCCGAAAATAGTGGCAATCAAGGAATTCTTCGATTCACTTCCCGAAACCGAAAGAAACCGCCTCCTCCACTCCTGACCTTTCGGGCTGAAGCAGCGGCGGCGGTTGAATAAGCGATATTGATTTTATAAAGTATCGATTGGCAACATTCGCAATGTCAAAAGCACTATTGTTTCACGTTCCGGCATTGTGCAAAGCGATGGCCGAGTGCCAAAATACGGCGCAATAGTGTGGTTCACTGCTGTCAATTCAGTGTCAGTTGCATCAATAAATGCATAAGAACTCTGATTGAGAGGATTGTTGTCAGTATTATGGCAAAGCACATTCGCCAGACGGTTAAGGTCGGCAAACACCTTACGGAAATCGGGCGTAGTAAGGTATGGATAAGCGGCCTTGTCGAGAAGCATATCAGTCATTCTGAAATCGGCAAACTTCTTGGCCAATGCACCTATGGTATTGGCACAAATATCGTCGTGCACCTTCTGCAAGGCCTGTTCAAACGACTGGGCCACATTGTCGGCATCGAGATTGGCCATCTGTTCGGAGTTGTCCATATCGGTGAATGCCTTCATGAAGTCGATGTCGTCGCACACCGATACACAGGCATCAGCAAAGAATGCATCGAGCAACGGCTTCTCGGCCAGCGATATTATTAGCGCCGATTTGGTTGCCTCGGCAGTGGGTTTGCGCAGATATTCCACATCATACCAATGACGCAGATTGTTGTTGAACGCGCCCAAATGGTTATAAGTCGAAGTGAGACTAATCTGCAACTCGCTCATGGCATCGAGGAATATGCCAGCCACATGAAGCTTAAGCCTCGACACATCGAGTTCGGCTTTCAGGCGTGCTATCTTCTTGCTTATCCTGTTTATCTCCTCCTGCAGCTCGTTGCGGAACTTGTGTAACTCATACTTATACCATATGGTTAGCCACAAGGCTACAAGAATTGACAATACGTCGATGGCAACTGCCCACCAACTGAAGAAGCCATACGTAAAGAACAGCACTCCCAAACCGGTAAGCACGACAGCCACACACCAGGCTATCACAAAATGTGTGATCTTCTCATTGCGGAACTGGCGCATCTTGGCATCGAATTCTGCCAGGAGATTATTCCGCTCAAACTCTGCATCCTTGATTTGGTTCGACAAATCAACATCGTTAGCATCGCTTATTCCCTTGCGGATGCTGGGATTGCTGAGTTTGGTCTTTATGTCGGTGTAGTATCTGAACAGTTCTTTATACCGAATCTGCAGCGAGGCATATTTCAGCCGTTCTTCGGCCACAGCGTTCTGCAGTGCAGCCATCTTTATCAGCGATTCATCTTGCTCGAAAGTTGCCACCATGCTTGGGACCACACTTCCCGAAGCGTCGGCATCGTCGGTGGTTTCTGTTATTATGCAGGCATAATTGTTCAGTTCCGGGTCGTCGACATACGATGCAGCGATATAGCAATATCCTTTGTCGCCGAATTGTGTACCCCACGAGTTTCTGACAATATAGTATTTGTCGGCTTCGGAATACCCGACAATCACCATGGCATGGTAAGAGCGTTCCGATACATCGATTTGTGCTTGTGACGGACGAGGCACAAAGCCCAAGCTATGTTTCTCGAAATCATCGAATATGCGCAGCGCTATCCCCACCGGATAGCCTTCGGAGAGGGCTGAGGTGAGCATGGCGTGGTTTGTCCTGACGTTCTTGTATGAGTCGGAGCCATTCAGCAGGTCGATCTGTTTGGCCTTGACAACGCGGTGCGTGGCAGCATCGGCAATGGCTTCGGCCGAAGGCTTGGTGGTTAGGATATCAACATCATATGGCAGCAATGCCTCCTGGCAGATTCCGTACTTCTGCAGCACATCAACCTGGTCGTAGTATGTACTGCCGCCCTCTGCCATTCCTTTCACCACATTCGAGTGATAGAATAGGAACCGTTCGCTAAGCGATGCCGAGGGCACGCCGCTTTTGCGGTTGAGCACATACTCATATAGGGCAGTCATTGCAAACGATGAGCACGAGCCCACAGAGCCTTGGTCGCGTATTGGCGAAAAGAATTGCCGCAGGTCGACACTGGGCGCAGGCTTTAAGCCAGGCTTTGGCTCATACTTCTCGGCAAGAGGCTGTTCCTCTACTGCAGGCAACAGTTTTCTACGGACCTGCAGCCCATCGGCCTCAAGGACATCGTCGGTGTGAGTGTTTGCAAGCACCAGACGGTTCAAATCCTTTATCTGCTTCTCCTGGCTGCGGATATATGCAGTGCTTTGGCGAATCTCGTCCTTGAGCGATTTCAGTTCGCCAACCGGATTGAAGGCGCTTTCATTGCGCAGTCCCAGCAAATCTTCGGAATCGTCGTATCGCAGCATCGGGTAATCGCCACGATACGGCAACACATGGTCCTCTTTCTTCCGACGGTTATCTATTCCGATGAATATGTCGAGAGGTTTGGAGAATACATCGTCAAACAGAAGGTCGGGCTCTTGATATGTCTGGCCGTGCAGCATATCGTTGTCCAGGCCAAGCACGAGTGCCAATGTGGCTTCTTTCTCGGGCATGCTCAACTGGGTATCTTCGGTGAAGCGAAGCAGTGCCGAACGGAGCGAACGCACCTTATCGGGAAGTTCTGCCGCAGCATGCGCACTCTTGGCATTATAATCCTCGTCGCTGTTTTCGGTTATATGGGCAAAGAATTCGTCGAAGGTGCTGTCGATTCCTTTCAATGCTGCAGTGCTTCGGTTTGCAGCGCCCTGCACATCAATCCGCTCTATCGACACGCCAGCACGCTCGAGCGACATAATGAAAGCCTTGTTCACCAAGTAATCGACGGCAGCATTGCGGTCGAAGGTCACCTTGGCCATTCCTATGCCCAGGCATTGCGGTTCCGATGAACCGAACAACGGCAACCCGGCAAACACGCTGTTGTAGTTCAACAGCATTATCTCGGTGAGCGTTGCCATGAAGTCGGCCAGTGAATTCGTATCGAAATTCACCGCGGGGCCAAACGAGAGATAGTCGTCGATTGGCGAGAAGGAGCATCGCACCCTGCTTTCTGCCACAGCGCGCGCTATGGCGAGAATTCGGTCGGCATCTTTCTGCTTGTCGGGAGTCTCAATGCCGGATATGCCTTTTATGGTGGACTTCATGCCTACAAAGCACACTGAAAAGCTCTCGTGACGGTTCTCAACGGCCGAAAGCAGAGTTGCAACGTATTCCACAGCCTTGTCGTCCCACAAAGGGAGCACTGCCATTATGCGCAGTTCGGGCAAAGTGGCTGTAGCCGGGACCAACTGCCGGTAATACTTTGCAAGTTCACCGCCAAGAATCTCGGAAGAGCATGATGAGGCATCGATGTCGAAATACACATCGTTGTATCCGCCCTTGGCTTCGAGAATTTTGCCTACGGCATTCCTCACCGGCAGCAATACCGATGAATACCATATTCCAAGAACCGGATTCATAGGCCTAATATATATTCTATTTCCTTGTCAACGAGTTCGTAGTCGTTTGGATAGGTTTTCAGTACATCGAGCGGCATGCCAGTCTGCTTTTCGGCATATGTTCCATCATCAACCGACTGCTTCACAGCCTGCATCTTTACGCGCAGCTGGTTATCGGGGCCGGGGATGTCGAGACGGGCCACAAACGAATCGCATTCGCGCTTGAGCACATCGAAGTTATCCTTGAAGAAGAAATATGCGTCGCTGCGCGAGGAGCCCATCGCCACGCGATAGTTTTCAATCGGACGGCCGCCCAAGTCTTTGCTGGCAACGATATATCCCGATTCAGTGCGTTCCACCATACCATAAATGATTGACGATGCCCAATAGCTCATAATCTCTTTCTCGTTTTGTGCCTGACGTGGATAGAACGAGAAGCGTTCGTCAACCATTTGCTTCAGCATGTTGATGTCCCAATGCGACTTTCCGTTGTTGTCGGCATTATATTGCTCGTATTCCGGCAAATAGTTCACATCGTTTTCGAAAATGGTGAATGCCGGGAGCACACCCACTTGCTGATACACAATGATGCGGTCGGTGGCACCGGTCGACGATATTGTGACCTTCTTGTGCGAGCCAACCAATTGCGACACTTCGGCTTGGTTTACCGATGTATTGTTCTTGTCGGCAACGCCGATAAAGAAGTAAGTGGCTGGTGCATTCGGCGACTTCTTTGCCTCGTATGCACCATAGCTATAGCGGAGCATCGGCAGCGATTTGTGGATGGCATCGTTCACGATGGCGCTGCGACGGTCGGCCGGCATCTGCGACATGATGTCGTTGATTGTGGTTTCTTTCCACTTCTTTCGGCCTTGCAAGGTAAGGGCATATTTCTCAATGTATCCATACACAAAGTCGCTTCCCACTTTGCTCCATGCCGACACAGGGCTGTCTGTTCCGAGAAGGTCGATGAAGTTGATGTCGTCGCTCTGGCAGATTACGCCATTAACGTAGTTGCCGGTAAGGTCATTGCAGAAGAACGACGATGAGCCGCAACGGTAGATTATCTGCTGCACCTTGTTGTTGGCTGTGGCCTGAACAGTCAACAGATTGTTCTTTATGATATTAACCTCGTCGATGTAGTTTTCAATCTCGCCACTGAGCCAAGCATAGAATTCAATGGCCTTTTGGCGACGGAAAATCTCGCGACGGGTTGTTGCCACATTGTTTACAGCAGCCTGCAGAGCTTCGGCTTTGCCACTGCGGCCCAACTTGAGGAATGTCGACAAGCAGCCTTTCATTTCCTCGAGCGATGTCTGCATCTCGCTTTCAGCCACCGGTAGACGTGTCGACTGGAATCCGTTGAGTTCGCTGTTCATCTCGCCGCAGCACAGACTCACCTCCTCTTTCAGGGTGGCAAGGATTGCCGATGTCATTGCCACACCATGCTCCTTGTTGAGGTTCTTGCCAACCAGTTGGTCGAGCGATGCTTTGATGCGCTTGCGCAAAGCATCAGCCTTTGCGGTAACATCGTCGGCTTTCGGCATCGATGTGTTTAGATAAGTTGTAACAATGTTTGATGGTTCGTCCTTGCCGTCGTAGTCAAACGGGATTGACGGCATCTTCGACATGAAATAATTAATCACATCGTCCGAGCCATGGTTCTCGCGAATTGTCTGCTCAGTAATCCAGTTGTTTGCAGTTGCCGAAGCATCGCTGTCGGGGTCGGAATTGAGGAATCTGGCGGCAATCTGGCTCACAGCCTTTCCGGTATACACGTCGGTCAAAGCTGAACTGTCGAACACAATCTCGCTTACGCCGATGCTGGCAACCCATGCACGCTTGCCCGACACGTCCATGGTGCCTTCATTAATCACCTGCGCCACGTTGTCGCTCACCGAAGCAGTGGCCACACTGAGTTCGCCGGTAGAAGTTACGAGTGCCAGCGAAATCATGTCGTACACCTGGTCGGCTTCGGTAAATGTGTCGAGGTTTGCGTTCTTGTTGTCGATGAGGAACAGTGCCTTGAACGGACGTTCCCAAATATCCTTTGTTTCGTTTAGTTTGCGGAAAGCAGCAGGGTGGCTGTGGTCGCGATGTGTGAGGTAGTCGATGTCCTTGATGGCGCCATATGCATTGGCACGCACATACTGAGTGAGAGCGCCGAGGCCGATGGTACGGAAAATGTCAGCCATCACAGCATATCCCACAATGTTGGCCTGGTCGGCGGGGAACATTTCCTGCAGCATATATGCCAGGTTAAGGAACGAGCCACAACCGGTGCCGCCACTGAGCGAGAACACCAGATGAATCTCTATCTTGTTGGCCAACAAGCCGTAGCGTTTGTCGTTGGCTATCGAGGCATTGGTGATTTGGTTATACTGGTTCATGATGGCAGTGCGCACCCCCACTTCGTTGTTGGTGAACACGAAACGGCCGTTCGAGCGTATCTGTCCTGCACCGATGCCGTTAAGGTTGGCAAGAGCGTTTTCGTTGCATTTCGGCATCCACGCGAACTGCTCTTCATTGTGATGATACACAGCCACAGGGTTGCTCACCTGGAGCACATACTGCTCCGACGGGCCGAGGCTTATGTGGGTGCCGTCGCCGGCGGTAACAAATTCGTTGAATCCGGGTGCATCGGTGTCGATACCCAGGAAGCCAATCATCGGCGGAATCTCGCCATATGTATCGTAAAATATCTTCTTTGTGCGAATGAGTGTTTTCAGTCCTGTGCCGCCAAGTCCTATAAAGAGTGTGCGACGAAGTTTTGTTGCCATATTATATATAATTTTAGATTTTAGTTTACAGTAATTGAAGTCTTAGAGTGGTCGGCCACATTCTCCATCTCGGCTTCGGTGAAGCGGGCCAATGTGAATCCGGGGCTTACGAGCCAGTTGCCACGGCCAACGAAGCGAATCTTCTTGCCCGAAGCCGGGACAGCCTCGCAATCGCTGGTCCAATGCTGGTCCTTAACATACACTATCTTGCCGGTAAAGATGCGCGACAGCAAGCCTTGGTGCTGCTTCGATGTAGCAGAGGTGAGCACCATACGGCGGCATCCTTTTATGCGCACCTGACGAAAATAGTCGTTACTGCTGAAAGTAACTGTGCTTACGGCAAATGTGGGATATATCATCTTTCGAAGCACCAGGAACCAGATGAGCAACGCCACCAGCAAGATGGCGAGCAGCCAGAGCAGCCCCACCAGCAGCGGATTCATGTCACGGCTATATTTGGTGCACACCTGTATCAGCTCGGCCTTGTCGAGCGGCACTCCGTTGATTTTCTCGAGTTCTCGGGCGCCGGTGCACTTGATGGTGAAATATCGCTTGCCCGACTCCGATTCGGGGAGAAATTTCAGTGTGAGCACTGCGCTGTCGCCTTTTCCGACAATGAATGTGCTGTCAACCGGCTCGCCGTTAACCATCAACTGGTAGTCACGGGGCTTTCCGTCGTCGGGCACAATGGCCAGCTGCGCCATTGTGGCTTGTTCTGATGCATTATTGAATATCGGAGCAAGGTCTATGGTTATAGGCTCGGCCTCTTTTTCGTCGCAGAAGAGGAATTTGGGATAACTGCTCACCTTTTCCGGCCTAAGTTCCTCGTTCGAGCCACCGAGGATGGTGAGTTCGCGCTGTTCGCGGTTGTTCATCACCACAGTTATATCGGGATTCACAATCTCGAGGCCTCGGGTGGCAGAATTCAATGAAACGTGGAACACATAGTTGCCATCGGCATCAACCTGTTGCTGCAAGGCAGCTCCCAGCACATCCATCGGCATTTTTGGCTTTATCACGATTGCAAATCGGCAATCCTTCACCTTGCCGTCCTTCACAGTTACGTCGAAATATGGGTCGTTGCATATACATGTAAGCGGATAATCGCCTGGCTCGCTGAACAGCAGTTCGTAGGCCCTTGGCAGCTCGAGAGTGTTGGCATACACCACATTTCCGACATCGCAGATGCTTGGAATCACCCCGTTCTCTACATCGACGGCATATGCATCGGAACAGGCCTCGATGGCTTGGAGTATGCATTGGTCGGCGGCTTCCTTGGTGAGAGTGACGTAGAATAATTTCACATTTGCCGGATGGCTGTCGCACCACCGCGAAATAGCGCGAGCCACATCGATAGGCTTTCCGCCGTGGGCATTGTGGGCGCCGTCGGTGATAATGTATATGCGGTTGTCCATGTGCGAATCGACATTTTTCATTGCCGATTGCATGGCCGCGAGTATGTTGGTGTTGGTTACATTCTTAATATATCCGTCGAATGTCTTGTCGATGTTGCCGCGCTGTTTGGCAAAATCGCGTCCGGAGAATATTATCGGCTCGTGAGCAGTGCCTTGGAACGGAATCACCACGTTGTTCGACTCAGGCTGGGCCTTGCCGCGGTTTTCCATTGTATGATACAATGCGTTTTTGGCCGGGTCCCAGATGCCATGATGCTGCATCGACTGTGTGCAGTCGAAAACATATATGTAGTTTCGCTGGCGCTGTGCTGCCGCACCAAGCGAGCAAGCAATGAGCATAACAGCCAAAAGTGACACCGAATAAAGTTGTTTAAGCATGGTGATATGTTGATTTTTACTATTAAATGCGTGTTCCGTTAAGATATATTTACAAATAAACTCATTGTTGAAAGATTACGCAAAACACTTTCGTTAATTATTATTAATCCAATGCATGGGCAGCACAGCCGTGGCGATGAACCGACGGGAAAATCCTATTAATTTACGATGACTCGTAATTCGCATTTAAAATTAGGACTTTTTTGACAAAATTGTGAAAAACGGCGCAAAAACACGCTTTAGGCACCCCTTTGATAGATTTTTACAAATGATTGTAAAAAAATTACAAATCGTTTTGTGCTCTCTCAACTTATTTTTGTTTCGGACAATTATGCCTTTACGACACGGTTTCTCACTGTCGTTTTTGAGCCCAATTTATCCGAGAAATAACAACCTTAGGAAAATTTATGAACGGTACATTCGCATCAATCGCAAGCATTCTCACTCTGACGGCAGTGGCTGCCGCTGGAATGGATGCGGCAGCCAAATCGGAAATCGATTGGGTGGGTGGCACCGTATTCAATTGCGGCGACATCGGCGAGGACGAGGGTCCGGTGTGCCACCGTTTCACCATGGTGAACAGCAGCGCTGACCCCATATCGATTATCTCGGCCAACGGCAAGTGCCGATGCACCACGGCTTCGTTCGACAAACGTGCCATCAACCCGGGCGACACGGCTTACATCGACGTACGGTTCGACCATGTCGGCCGACTTGGCTACTTCAACCAGAGGGTTGTGGTACACACCACCACCGACAACAGCGTGTACTACCTTTTCGTTAAGGGGACCATCCTCACATCGCACGAACGCATTGTCCGCGATTTCCCGAAAGCTATCGGCGGCGGCATCCGACTGAAATCCGACACCATAAGCATAAACCTGCCCAAGCGGCGCAAATTCAGCACATCGCTGGCATGCATAAACGAAGGCGAGGCAACTGTGGAGCCTCGAATTGCCGATACACCGAAAGGAATCGACATCGATATAGTGCCGACCAGGGTGCCGGCAGGGCAGCGATTCTCGATAGTGCTCTCGGCAAGCCGGAAATCGCTGCAGAAGTTGATGCCACGGCAGTGCTTCACATTGCAAGGCGACTCAGCGACAAGTAAACGAATAGAAATCAAAATATCTGAATAATCATCAAATTTATTAATTTCAAAAAATTCTGCAACAATGAAAAAGACCTTACTCATTGCAATTATGGCAATCGTGAGTGCGCTCACAATGCAGGCACAGTGGACAGTACCTGGCGATAGCGAATATGCCAAGCATATCGTGGTGAATGCTGTTCTGAAGACTCCATCGGGCACTGCTCTCGGCAGCCTCGGGGATGAAAACAGCCCGGTTTACATCGGTGCCTTCATCGACGGCAACTGCCGCGCTTACACTACTCAAGCCTCATATGGCACCACTGCTACAGAAGGCTACTACTACCAGTTAAGAATCGGTGTTGCTGAAGATGATGCAGACAAGGACATCACGTTCAAGCTGTCGGTAAGCGATACTGAGTACACTCTCAGTGTTCCAACGGCTCTAACTGCCAGTTACGAGGACAAGACTGTCGGCACGCTCTCCGACCTTTACGTAATCAACTACAACCCAGTGATTGGCATTTCACCTGAATCTCAGGAAGTTGACGTAAATATGGGCGAAACAGTCAATATGCTCGGTTTGGTTAAGTTCGAAGCCCTCGACGGTAGCTACACCGCAACATTGCCTGACACTTTGCCATGGGATTATTCGAACTGCCTAGATTATCTCAGCATCGAGAATAATATTCTCACTCCAATTAAAGCCGGTACAGATAGGAGATGGGTTGGTCTCAGCTTCAATACCGGCTACATTCCAGAAGGCAATACTTCATCGGTTGTAAGCAGTTCATTCGTTGTTTCTATCCATCAGCCTATCACCAGCATTGCGCTTAACGAACAGTCATCGTACTATAAGGACGGTAAAATCGAGGTAAACGTAAATGATTCTATTACACTTACCGCCGCACTCGCCGACATTATCACCATACTGCCGGAAAATACGACCGAAAGCGTCACATGGACTCTTACAAATGGCACTGAAAACGGTATCGTGGAAAAAGTTGTCGAAGAAACTACATATTGGAACCCGGCAATCGTTGGAGAATATGAGATGACAGCATCTTATGGCGAACTCACTCCGGTTGCTGTTCCGGTTAAGGTAATCCAACCGGCAACCGAAATCTATCAGAGTCACCAATTGATTACAGTAATCCTTGGCGACGATGTAACACAATATCTGCCTTACACGTTCTCTATCGTGCCATCAAATGCTACATATCAGCTCGACGGCATCACTTACTCACTACGTGAATCGGGTGTTCTGACACAAGACGAGGACGGCAACATCAAAGCTTCTGCAGTCGGCACTTCTTCGGTTACCATCAGTCACCGCGACATTACGTCAGCAGCAACAGTGCTCAGCGTAGAAGTTGTTGATTTCCCGACCAAGAACGACTACACAATTTCAGCCGACCCATTGTCGATCTCGCTCAAAGATGCCGAACTCAGCAAACTCGACATCTACGAAACACTTTGCAACAACGTAATCGGCAGCACAACCTTAACAAAAATGTTGGCTCAGAACTTCTCGTTCAGCGAAGTTAATGAATCTCCGATTCTTACTGTAACTACTAGTGAAACTACTGAAACAACAAATACAACTACTGTCACTGCTACTAAATACGGCAGTACAAACGTGGCATGGAGCTATGCTGTTAAGGCTGCCAAGATTGAGAACGAGGCATTTAATCCAACGGCTGAATACACCCACACACTTGGCTATACACTGAACATCGTTGCCGGTCTGAACTCTATCACAATAGAACCAATGACCATCGGCCTCACCGATACCGATGCCACAATCAAGCTGACTACCAACCCGGAAGGTATGCAGCTCGCTGAAGACGATATCACCTGGACTGATGCAGTAACCAATTACCTTGAAATCGGCGACCGCGTTGATGGCAAGAACGAATGGAAGGTTACTCCTAAGCAAATAGCTGATAGCCAAACAATGAATATTGAATACAGCGATAATGCTGTTAGCTGCGTTGGTGGCAACCTCACCATCACCCAGCGTCTGCATCTCGAAGAAGGATGGCACTGGACATCGCTCTACACAGGTTCGCTCTCCGACATTTCATCGTCAGATGATGAGTTTAGCAAAATCCAGGAAATCCGCTCGCGCAGCCAGGTTACTTACAACGACCCGAAATACGGTTTCTTCGGTGCTCTCAATGAAATGACCACCGATGAAGGCTATAAAGTCAACATCAAGGAAGAACAAGTTCTCGACACTCTCGTGGCTATCACCAACTGGATTGGCGTTGACAATCAGAAGTCAACCACTCTGAGCCAGAAGTGGAACTGGGTAAGCAATCCTTACTGCTTCAACCACGACCTCAATGCTGCATTGGGCAAAGCTGCCGGCTGGACTACCGACTCACAAATTATCTCGAAAGATGGCGGTTTCGCAACATATAATGAAAATGGCGGCTGGACCGGTACTCTCAATACACTCGTAGCCGGCGAGGCCTACCTTATCTATAACGCCGCTACCGAATCGCTTGCTCTGATATTCCCGGCCGAACAAGGCCTTGAAGCAGTTGCCACAAGCAGCGAAGTTAGCACATTGAGCACACGCACCAAGTCGCCTTGGAAGTACGACTCACGCAGATTTGCCGACAACATGAGCATCATAGCCCGCGCCACCACTTCGCTTGAAGAAGGACGCTACTCGATTGGTGCATTCGTAGGCGATGAATGCCGCGGCGAAGGCGTGATGATTAACGGACGTTTCTTCATCACCGTTCACGGTGCCGGAGGCGAGAAGGTAAGCTTCAAGCTCTGCGACAACAACAGCGGTCAGATTATCGACCTCGACGACGAAATGAACTTTGCAATGACCGCCGGAACCCTTAGCGAACCGGTAGCGCTGAGCACACCGTTTATAAGCGGCGTTGACGGCGTAAATGCCGATACCAACATCGATATCCGCTTTGTAGGCGACGACATCGTTGTAGCAGGCGTTGAAGAAAACGATGTAGAGGTTTACAACACCAACGGCGTACGCGTATCACCGACAGGCCTTGCCAAGGGAGTATATGTGGTTAAGGTTGGTGCCGTAACCCGCAAAATGATCAAGAGATAACATACAATCATCCACTATCAGCCCAATCCACCCCGCGCCCGACATTAGAGGCGCGGGGAACGGATTGAGCTAAACAATTTTAAAGAAGCACCTCAACAAAACACCAAACGCAATGATACTGAACACGCCACGGTTTATGAAAAGATTGCCACTAAGAATTGCAGCCATAATCATGGCTTGTTCCATGGGCATTGTGTCTGTTTTTGCACAGGATATTTCGCAGATAGCGCAGAGTGACCCGCTCATCATCTCAGGTTCCATCGGCACAAACAATACCTATTACCACCGCTCGACAGGCGGAGGATATATGTCGCCTCTGAGCAACAGCATATTTGCCAACCTGAACATCAACGTGTACGGTTTCTCGCTCCCATTCTCGATATATTTCTCAAACAACAACCTTAACTTCAGCTATCCACAGTTCTCGTTCAATCTGACTCCAAGCTACAAGAATTTCAAAGCCCACTTCGGGCAATCGTCGATACCTTTCTCCAATTATATCCTCAACATGTCGTTCAACGGTGTAGGCCTTGAATACAACGGTCCCAAATTCCGTGCATCGGCATTCTACGGAGTGCTTCGCCGTGCCATCAACGACAACCCCGAGGATCCTAATCCACGCAAACCGCAATATCGCCGCTATGGATGGGGATTTTCGGCCGGATACGGCAAGGGAGGCAACTCTATCGACATTTACTTCCTCCGTGCCTACGACTCAGAATCGAGCATCAACGAACTTTGGCGCGAAAGCATCTCGCCACAGGAAAACCTGCTCGTTGGCCTCAAAGGACGATTCAGCATCCGCAACAGGGTATCGTTCTCGGCCAACGTGGCCACGTCGGCATTCACCGCCGACAAACGCTCGCCAAAGGTAACCGCCGGCGAAGCAACCCGATTCGACAAAGTGTTCGACATCCGCTACACCACCCGCATGCGCTTTGCCGGCGATGCCGCCGTAAGTTTCTCGCTGCCATGGCTCAGCGCATCGGTAAACTACAAGATTATCCAGCCCGACTACGTATCGCTCGGCACATATTATACATCGAACAACTATCACAGCCTGGGAGTTTCGTTCAACACCAGCCTGTTCAACAAGCTGAACATCTCGGGTACATTCTCCGGCCAGGCCGATAACCTTGCCAACCAGCAGCTCTACACCACCAAAGGCTACGTGTACAATGCATCGGCATCGATGGGCTTCGGGCAACATTTCAACATAGCAGCAATGTATAACGGCTACCTGCAGTGCCAATACGATGGCACCGCAGCAGTGAACGACACCACCCGTGTGCACCGCGTACTCCACAGCGCCAGCCTTATGCCGGCACTGAATTTCTCGGGCGAGAACCTCGACCACTCCATATCGCTCTCGGCCAACTACACCCTCAACAAGGACCTCAACATTTTCTCGGTAGGCCAGAACGACGTGAAGACCGTGGCTCTCGGTGCTTCGTACAACATGAACGTGAAACCTTGGAAAACCAACTTCGCCTTCACCTTCAGCCACCAGCAATCGAAAGGCTTCAGCACACAATACCGCTCGGAAGTGGCATCACTGTCGACCGGGCACTCATTTCTGAAAGAGAAGAACCTGAATATTACCGGAACGGTATCGCTAAGCTACAACGAAGTGAAATACCAATCGAAAAGTCTCTCGGTTGGTGCCGACGTGAGCGCCAGCTACACCCTTAAGAAATACCACACCTTCAGTTTCTCGGGCTCGTTCAGCAAATACGGCGACGTCAACATCACCAAGACCCGCAGCGGCCTCGATGCCACCGACATACGTCTGTCGCTCAACTATCTCTACACATTCACCCTTTTGCACATAAAAGGCAAAAAATCGAAGGAAAAATGAAACGAATAGAATTATATATTATAGTAACAGCTTTAATTGCATGCAGCCTCGGCTGCCAGGCACAGGGATTTGGCTTTCCACCCGCAACAGCAGGGCCACAAGGCTCAACCATTGTGCGGGTGAACGCCCCCACATGGGTGGCGCCACAAATAGCCGAGACTACCGACGACGACAACGCCATTGCCTCACTCAATGCCGAGTTGCCGATGTTCCAGTGGATGCCGGTAGCGGTGAGCGGTGCCGAAATAAACGGCATCACCTACGACCTGCGCATAGTGGAAGTGATGCCCGGACAAGCACCCGACCAGGCCATACGCCGCAATCCGAAGGTGTATGAGGTGCGCGCTCTGCTGGTGCCACAATGCCTGCTGCCACGCACCGTGCTGACGGCATTGCGCCCCGATGCAATATATGCTGCCCAGATTAGCACCCGCATGCCCGCCGGCTCGCGCGTGCAGCTCATCGACGGCGGCCGCAGCCGCATTATGCTGTTCGCCATTGCTGACAATAAAACGAATCCCGAAAAATAACGACATAAAAACCGATAATATACAATGAGACTCCAACGTTACTTCACATCACTGCTGTTTGCCGCATTTGCTCTGTGTGCCGCATTTGCCGAGGAAGTCCAGATAAACGTCAATCCTGTGCGCAACATATTGCCGCCACAGGTGATGTACTACATCTCCAACCCCGGACAGTACTTTAACATCTCGGTGCAGAACACCACCGACGAGGCTCAGCTGATATATTTCGGTACTGAGCTGCGGCAGCTCACCCCCACCTCCGACATCGAAATCATCGTCCCTGGCAAGACCATGCCGAAACAGCCTATCGAGATTCCCGCCAAGGGGACCAAGGTGATGACTGCTGTGGAGATGCAGCAGATGTTTAACCACGTGAGGATGAGCGACATCGTGATGCCGGAGAATCTCTTCAACGATTTCGCATCGAACAATTTCGGCAACCTGCCCGAAGGCACCTACGAAATCATCATGTCGGCATATAAGTGGGACCCCTACCTATCTTCGCCGGTGCTCATCAGCAACCCGGCCCTCAGCCGAGCCACATTCACCGTATGCTATCAGGCAAAAGCCCCACAATGGGTGATGCCTACACCACAAGGCGACTTCGAGGACAAGAACATCGCCACTTTGTCGAAGCAGACTCCGCTGCTCACATGGATTGCTCCGGTGGTGCCCTGCTCGCCCACCCCACGCACATTCTATTACGACCTGAAGATAGTGCAGCAGATGCCGCTTCAAGCCATCGAGGAGGCAATAGAGCGAAACCCCACCGTTTACGAAGCCACGAGCCTCACCATGCCGCAATGCATGCTTCCGCTCAGCGTAGTCAACAACCTTTCGCCCTACGAAACCTACATTGCCCAGATTACCGCCACATCAAATTCCACACAGATTGGCAGCCTTGAATATATCGATATCCTCAACGACGGAAAGAGCGAGCTGAAGATGTTCCGTGTGAAGGACTATTCGGGACAACAAGGCGAAATCACCAAATATTCGGCTCCTGAGCTCACCAACCCCACGCGATACGGTGGCTCCATCGAGCAGATTGCCCAGTTCGACCCGTTGATGCCGGTAGTGAAGTGGAATGCTCCAGTGAAAACAGGCTTTGCCGGGCGCAGTGCTTCGTTCTCCTATCGTATTCGCATCGTCGAACCCAATTCAAGCTATTCAAAGACGCTCACCGACATGCGCCTGGCACTCGACGAGCTTCCACCGGTGTTTGAAGTTGACGGCATCCGCGACCAGCAGTTCACCATACCCGAGGTGTCGCTCAACAAGCTCGACCCGAAGAAAATGTATCTGCTCGAAGTGATAGCACGCCCCGACACCACTTATGGTGCATACAAGGAGTTTGAATTTGCCGACAAAGGCCGAAGTATACCCTCAATCTTCGCATGTCTGTCGGCAATAGTTTCGGCACCTCGTTTCGACAACATCAAATCGTTCGATGAAATCGACTATCACGATGGAATGAAACTCAGTGAGGTGGTTGACATAATATATAAGGAGAACTCCACCATCACATGGAACAAGCCCGAAGTAAAAGGCACGCTCGACGAAGGCATCAGCGTGACTTATGACATAAAGGTGGTTATCCCCACCGACGAATACGGGAAGTCTGTTGAGGAAATGGGAGAGGCCGTCGATGACCTCGAACCGGAATTTGAGAAAACCGGGATTTCAGGCACCAGCTACACATTTCCAAACAGCATTTTCGATGTAATCGACCCACATCAGGGATGTCTGGTTCGCGTAACCGCCAAGCTGAACGGCCCAGAATCGAAAACTAAAAGCGTAACAATGCTCAATTCGGGCAAAAGTGTGCCGGCACTAGTGTTGTTCACTTCCGATCCGAAGCCTACCACCTACAGCACCCCTACTCTGCTCGCACCGAAACCTGCCACTGAACTGCTCAACGAAAAGGCAGCTGAACTGAGCACAGGCCAGCCGGTGGTTGAGTGGGCCGCCCCCGAAGTGTCGGGGAAAAAGTGCGATCCGGTATCGTTCACCTATCGTCTGAAGATTGTTGAGCCAACCGGCGAATACGAACAGTCGCTCGAAGGGGCAAAGAAGGCCGTTGAAGAACTGCCGGCCATCTACGAGGCCACCGACATCAAGGGGCTGCGCCACGACATACCCAAGGAGTTTGTCAACACATGCGACAGCAACAAAATATACATTATGCGGCTCTATGCCGTGCCTGATACCGTTGAGAACGTGCTTGCCCGCGCCTATACCTACGTGAACAAGGGCATGTCGGTTCCATCGATGTTCCGATTTGCCGAAGGCGATGAGGGAAAAATTCGCGAACTCACAGCACACTACATCGACACGGTGTACAACTTCATCAACCCGGAAATCACAGTACCAAAATTCCTTCCCG
Organism: Muribaculaceae bacterium; assembly: GCA_051878475.1. GTDB lineage: Bacteria > Bacteroidota > Bacteroidia > Bacteroidales > Muribaculaceae > SFRY01. The sequence continues at coordinate 17,087 of JBJEKE010000092.1, forward strand.
AAGAAGGTGCGCGCAAGCAGTTCATCAACTCCGACATTGCTGTGGCTTGGCGTCAGCCGTCATACTATGCCGGTGGAGGCTTCGAACCCGATACGGTGAAGTTTGCCTACGATATCGAGCTCTTCAGCGCTGCCGATTTTATGAATCGCGACGAGATGCTCGCCCGCGAGCCGGTGTATGTGATGAAAGACATCAGCACACTCACCGACACCATCCGCTGGGACAACATCAAGGATAAGGTGAACAAGGGCGACTACATCATGCTCCGCGTGAAGCCGCGCGCCCTCAACGACACCACTGTGGCTTATCTGAACGACTCAATCAACGTGATTGACTTCGCAATGTCCGAGGTGTTCCATCACCGATATTTCCAGTGTGCCAACCAGGTAAACATATCCAACACCAAGCCCACAAGCCGCAAAGCATCAGAACTGAAGGGCAAATCAGTGAAGATTGGCGAGTACGAGCTGCTGCTTGACGACGTCATCGAGGATGTGCCCGAAAAACCGGGGCACTTCAAGGGTAACGGCCATGTGATTTGGGAGCCATTGGCATTCACATGGAAACTTGCCGTGCAGTTTGATGATATCATAATCAACGACGACAACCAGGTGGTTGAAGGCAATGTAGAAACATGGGGAGGTCGTGAGAATAAGGTGACGAATTCCGAAGTAGTTGACAAACTATTCTCCGACTGGGGCATCGACAACCTTATCGGCGACACCGGCATCCCTTATGCCAACCAACTGCAGGGAAAAATTGACGGAAAGATTCAGAGCCTCGCCGAGACACTCAACATTAAAGACTATTACCAGGAAATAGTCGATGGCAAGGCATTCATTGCCGGCCTCACAAGCGGTAACCTCGAAAACGTCACCTTCCCGCTTGAAATACCCGAGGACATTAACCCGACATCGGTTAACCTCACCATCTCGAAGATGAAGTTCTCGCCGACGTATGCCACCATGGACCTATTCGGTACATTTGTAGTGCCAAACACCGACGTGACCAACAACCAGATCCTGGTGTTCGGTGCCCCACGTATGTGTATCAGTCCCAAGAGCCTCATTCCCGAGGGTGGAACCGTGGCGCTGCTAAAGGATTTTGAAATAGAAGAAAAGAAATCGGGCTATAAGTGCAAATTCCTCGCACCCAAGGATGTAATTGAGCCAAATGACGGTTGCTTCGTGTCATGGAGCGAAAACCGATTCGAATGGGTTAACCTCAATATAGAGATGACCATGCCGAAGGAGCTCAAGAAGGTTGTAGAAGGCAAGCGCACCGAGGAGAGTCCAAAACTGCTCATCGAAACACAAATCAAAGTGTGGGAAGACGATTTCATTGCCACAGCCTCACTCGACCCGTTTGAGCATGAAGACCTTCCCGGATATGTGTTCACTGCCGAGAATGTGGTGATTGACCTCGCTCAAAACTCGAACCACAACTCCATGGGAGAGTTTCCGAAGGACTACGACTTCGGCAAGCTTAACCTCAACATAGCCGAAAAAGACGCATGGGAAGGGCTCTACATGCAGGAACTCTCAATGTCGTTCCCGAAATCAATCAAAATCGGCAACCAGGGCGAATCGATGAAGGTGGGTCTGAAGAACATGTTTATCGAC
>JBJEKE010000093.1:0-4451 GCA_051878475.1 Muribaculaceae bacterium
TTTCAATTTATTTACTAACTTAGCAACGTAATTATTAACCTATTGATTTATAATTTGTTTTTAACATGAAAATTACATTCAATATCGCTTATCGAACCAATTGGGGCGAAAGTGTATACATTATTTCTGCAATGGGGAAAGCGCGGTTCAATAAAGCCATTGAGCCGGAAATGCTCACTTATTTAAATGACAATATATGGTCTATCACCAAAGAAACCGAAGATGTAAAGGGCGACTTGTATTTTCGGTTTGTCATTATGAATGGAGATAGAGTAATACGAGAGGAATGGGGTGAGCCTCATCATATCTCTGTTACTAATGCTTGCAAGAACTATATCGTCAATTCGAAATGGAACGACATCCCGGCCGACAAACATTATTATTCTTCGGCATTCACAAATGGCATATTCAACCGCAATCGAAATAAAACCATTAAGAGTTCCTGCACAGCCGGCATTAAGTTCAGCGCCGACTTTGCCAATATAAAGCCCAACGAAGTGATTGCCATCAGTGGCAGCTGTCCCGAGCTCGGGAGCTGGGACCTCAACAAGGCAATCGTTATGAACGATGCCAATTTTCCAAAATGGGAGGCATTCTCGGCAATTGAAAGCGATTTGGCCAGTGTTGCCTATAAGTTTGTAATCCTCAACAAAGACACTAAAGAGCTAATACAATGGGAGAATGCTGCAAACCACGAATTGCACTTGCCCGAAAATATGTCAGAAACTCTTGTTAAAGTTGAGGAATCGTACATCAACTTCCCGCGCAACCAATGGCGAGGTGCAGGAACAGCCATCCCGGTGTTTTCGCTTCGCAGCATTGAAGATTGCGGGGTGGGCGATTTCTACGACCTTTTCGGAATGATTGATTGGGCGGTGTCAACCGGGCAGAATTTCGTGCAAGTGTTGCCTATTAACGACACCACAATGACTCATACCTGGACCGATTCATACCCATACAATGCCAATTCTACGTTTGCACTTCATCCGATGTATATAAGGCTTGAAGCCGTAGGCAAACTTACCAACAAAACAAAACTGGCTGAATTCAAGAAGGTAAAAGGTGAACTAAACGCACTTCAAGCTGTCGATTACGAGCGAGTAAACGAGTATAAGCTCGGATACCTGAAGCAAGTGTTTGAAAAGTCTGGCAAGGAAACACTTGAAAGCGAAAATTACCGCAAATTCGTAAAAGACAACGCTTTTTGGCTTCACGATTATGCGGCTTTCTGTGTGCTTCGCGACAAATACAACACTCCCGACTTCTCAAAATGGGAAGAATTTGCAAAATACGACAAGAAGGCAGTAACTAAGTTTGCGGCCGACAATGCAACCAACATTAGTTTTGTTTGTTTCATCCAATATCATCTGAGCAAACAACTTACTGAAGTTCGTAATTATGCCCACAGCAAAGGTGTGGTTCTGAAAGGCGACATTCCAATCGGTATAAGCCGCACAAGCGTCGACGCATGGGTTAATCCACGATTGTTCAATCTCGACTGCCAGGCCGGTGCTCCGCCTGACGATTTCTCGGTTAACGGACAGAACTGGGGATTCCCGACTTACAACTGGGATGAAATGGCAAAAGACGGCTACCAATGGTGGAAAGCACGATTTGCCAACATGGCCCAATACTTCGATGCATACCGTATCGACCATATACTCGGATTCTTCAGAATATGGGAAATACCATACTCATCAATCCACGGTCTGATGGGATATTTCAACCCGGCTCTTCCTTTCACAGCCGACGAGCTTCGCACAAAATATGATTTCTGGATTAATGATGAAGACCACACAATGCCTTATATCCGCGAATATATGCTCACCGATTTCTTCGGCGAATTCAGTGACGAAGCAAAGCAATATCTCAACGATACTGGCAACGGTACATATTCAGTGAAACCGGAATTCAACACCCAGCGCAAAATTGAGAAACATTTTGCCTCGATAAGCGGTACCGACGTACGTAACCAGCGACTTCGCGACGGATTGATGGGACTTCTCGACCAAGTACTCTTCATTAGGGACAAACGCGAGCAGCACAAATATCATCCTCGCATCGCAGCCCAATCAACCTATGTGTATCGTGCCCTTTCGGAATACGAAAAATGGTGTTTCAATCGTTTGTACAACGATTTCTTCTACCACCGACACAACGAGTTCTGGTATGCACGCGCAATGGAGAAACTTCCGGCACTCATCAATTCTACCAATATGCTCGTTTGCGGCGAAGACCTTGGTATGATTCCATCGTGCGTGGCTTCGGTGATGCAGTCACAACAGATTCTATCGCTCGAAATACAGCGTATGCCTAAAGACCCGAAGCTGGAATTCGGTATCACTCAGTATTATCCTTATCGTGCAGTGGCAACCACTTCGACCCATGACATGAACGGAATTCGAGGTTGGTGGGAAGAAGACCACGACAAGAGCCAACGATTCTTCAACAACATCTTGCACGAACATGGCGCAGCACCTGTGTATGCCGAGCCTTGGATTTGCGAAAAGATTCTTGCAAGCCACATCGCTTCTCCATCTATGCTTGTGATTATCCCGTTGCAGGACTGGCTGTCGATTGATGGAGCGATTCGTCGCGATACCCCGGCTGACGAACAGATTAACATACCCGCCATTTCTCGACACTACTGGCGATATCGTATGCATATAACCCTTGAAGACCTCATGGCAAACTCTGATTTCAACAGTCACCTAACCAACCTAATTAAGTCGAACGGTAGATAATTCTATATTTGTCGATTATTATCAAGCGAGTGCACCGACGCAATATCGGTCCACTCGCTTTTTGTATGTGGGGAGGCTGGTCATTAATATTATGCCTTTGTATGCAAATGCAGTATATATGTGTGGTTTTTAACTAACAAAAAAGCCGCAACAAGATATTGCGACTTTTAAAGGAAGGAAGCGTCATTTGGCGCACTCCGAAAGGATGTGCTTCCTCTTATGTCTTTATCCGCTCATTCAAGAAAGCTGACAGCTCTCGTTATTATTATTTCACTTCTGTAACTGTAAGTAAGGATGGTAAAGAGGCTGTTATATCAAATCAAGAGAAGCCTAAAAAGAGAATATCCAACCTATTACAGAATATAGAAATAAGTTGGATAAACAAGAATGTTCAGTCTGTATCCGATGCACAGAGCGAAGAATCGGTTCTTCTTGACGATTCGCAGACTGCAACCCAAGCCGATAATAACACAGCCTCTCTCGGTATCAATTCGTCTGAACTTTCTGAGTGCAAAGATACAACGCCGGAGGGATAAAAGCAAGAGACTGACAAAGAAACAGCGCGAGCACTGTTGTAAACTCGATGATTGACGACAAGAAAAAGGCTCTCGATAAGGCTAAAAAGGCCAAATCGAAAGGCGGTAACACCATCAGCGAGAAGATTGCGAGCGAGAAAGAGCGCAAGGCTGCTATCGACAAGGCTCAGGCTGAACTCGATTTCTGGAAAGGTGTTGCCGAGGAGTTGGCAAAGTGGAACGCTACAACTGAGGCACCGCAAGCGGATACCGCCGAGGAGACAGCAACGGCCGAGGAAGCTGCAACCGATGTTGCTCCGACCGAAACGACTCCTACCGACGAGGGCACTGGGGTCACCACTACCACGACTACAACTACCACTACACCGGCGGCTGATGCTGTAACGGCTACTGATACTGCTACATATGAGGCAACTACGACCACAGATGAAGCGGATAAAGCCACTACAGATGAGGCCGATAGAACCGAAAAAGTTAAACCAACGACATTAGATGGAATCCCATCTGAATGGAAAGATAGTAGATTGCAATCTGCTACAGCCGTCAAAGTAGACTCTCCATTAGATATCCCCGATGATGTATTTACAGAATACACCCATAGTGTAATTCTCCCAAGACCAGAGAAAGGAATTGAGACTGCATTAGGTGGGAATAATAAATTGATTTTGATAAAGCGTAGTGTTTTTGCTAAAAACAATATTACCCATGGTAATACAACAAAAAATGGGCTTTCGCCACAAGATAGCAGAACTATTTTGAATGAAGCATTATATTATGGTACTCATACCGGCAAGACACAGCCATCAAAAAAACCGAATTATTGGGTAGTCATTAGGAATATTGATAAAAGTAGGGTTGTTGTTCTTGAAGTATCAAATTCTAAAGAATATTTGGAGGTTATAGGTTGGGAGTATAGAGACGAAAAAGGAATTAGAAATCTTTATAATCAAGCCGATAAAAATGGTGGATGGATAGTAGAAATAGAAAAAGAAGATAGGAGTGAGGACGGTCTGACCCTCATACAAGATAAAAAAGAATCTTCGGCAGCTGACCTTTCTGCTCTTACTCCATCTTCCTCTGACAAAGATACAACTCCAAAGGGAGAAAAGCAAGAGACTGACAAAGAAACAGCGAGACGCAAGCCTAAAGGGTTTAATAAGCCGGAGAAGAA
>JBJEKE010000094.1:0-18558 GCA_051878475.1 Muribaculaceae bacterium
GAAGTGCAAATTGACTCTATAACTGCTGAACGGATGGGCCCGATGAATGTGTGGTGGAAGGACGATTTCATTTGCACATATTATATAACCTTTACCGACGACCCCTCTGAGGAAAACTATTATTATCTCACTGTAGGTTATCCGTCGGGATACGGTGTGCCGGGCCAGCCCGACTTTAGTTACGATTTTGTGTATCAACAACTGGCGCGACAGATTAATGCCGTTACGCCGGGATGGCAACCAGATGCCGATCCATTGCCATTTTCTGATTCTGGCATCAATGGGACCACCCATTCCATTGTAATCAAGGAAATCATACAAGGCGTGTTTGGAATGAAATACACTTTGCATGAGGCAAAGACTATGCGCCGAAGTTTCAATTTGTATGCAATATCTAAAAGCTATTACAACTATCTTGTCGACTTGCTCGCCTTCAGCAGCGTGCTCGACGATTTTCATAGCGGGATGATTGACATAGGAATTACCGAGCCGGCAAAAATCTATAGCAATGTGGATGGTGGCACCGGAATAATGGCAAGTTTCAACCGGACATCGAAGACGATTGACGTGTTTGACTATACCGGCCCATTCCCCGACCTGTCCGACCGTTGGAAAGACCCTTGGGACGAAGATTGGTAACCACCGAGAAAAATAGAGGAGGCGTGCTGTGGCACTGCCCCCTCTATTTTTCATGTTGTTTCTTGATTAGTTGTTTTCCGGACGGAGTTTGCGGACTACCTCGCCGGTGCGCCACATCTCGCTGTCGCGAAGTGCCTTAAGTTCGGCATTGAGCTTTTCGCGGTAGTCGGGCTGGCTGTTGGTGTCGATAGAGCGCTGCGCTTCGTTGCCGCATGCCACCTCGTTGTAAAGTTTTTCAAACACAGGCTTTGCAGCGTCGTGGAAAGGACCCATCCAGTCGAGGGCGCCGCGCTGAGCTGTAGTAGAGCAGTTTGCATACATCCAGTCCATACCCTTAGCAGCGAAGAGTGGCATGAGCGACTGGGTGAGTTCCTCAACTGTCTCGTTGAATGCTTCAGAAGGAGTGTGACCATGTTCGCGGAGTGTTTCGTACTGAGCGAGGAGCAAACCTTGGATTGCACCCATGAGCGTGCCGCGTTCGCCGGTGAGGTCGCTGTAGACTTCGCGCTTGAAAGTGGTTTCAAACAGGTATCCCGAGCCGACACCAACACCGAGGGCAATCACGCGGTCGTGAGCCTTGCCGGTAGCGTCCTGGAAGATGGCATAGCTCGAGTTTAAGCCTCGGCCTTGAAGGAACATGGTGCGCAGCGATGTGCCGGAACCCTTAGGTGCAACCATGATTACATCGACATCGGCAGGTGGAACAATGCCGGTGCGCTCCTTGTATGTGATGCCAAAGCCGTGTGAGAAATAGAGAGCTTTCCCTGCGGTGAGGTGCTTCTTGATAGTTGGCCAAACCTCAATTTGTGCAGCATCGGAAAGCAGATATTCAATGATAGTGCCTCGCTGTGCAGCCTCTTCTATTTCAAAGAGCGTTTCGCCCGGAACCCAACCGTCGTTAACGGCTTTGTCCCACGATTTCGAGCCTTTGCGTTGGCCTACAATAACTTTGAAGCCATTGTCGCGAAGGTTGAGGCTCTGTCCGGGGCCTTGTACACCATAGCCGATAACTGCGATAGTTTCGTCTTTCAATACTTCTCTTGCTTTTTCCAAAGGAAATTCGTCGCGGGTAACTACGTTCTCGTCAACACCGCCAAAATTAATTACTGCCATAATTCAGTTTAATTATGAGTTTTTAGAATTGATAATTCAGTTGTTATTGTTTGTAATATTCGTCGGTAAAAACAAATCGGGCGCGGCACAAGGCTTCGTTGCCGTTTATAATCTCAGCTACTGTTTCGTTGCCGTAGGTGTGGCTGCGTACTTCCACCTCATCGCCAAAGTAGGCCTCTTTCATATATGCAATCTCGAATCGAGCAATACGGTGATTGTCGTGGAAATCGAGTGGCCATTGGTTTAGCAGCACGTCGATGTATCGGCAGCTGTTCACATGGCGGTTGAAGTCGATGTCGGTGTATCGGAATTGGTAATGCGTAGCCTTGTATTCTGAGAGTGGGCGCAACCGGGAATGCTTTGCAATGGGACATTCGCGGTCGGAGATGTTGTCGGCAATATATTCGAACCGGGACATGTCGACACTGGCACGGGTAATGGTGTCGATAACAACCCAAATGGTGCGAGCATAGCCTATAATTGCACCGTCTACGTCGCTGATGGCAAAATTGCGTTCCGAAAAGTGCTTGTTGTAGCTTTCAATCCAAGTGGTTAGAGTGTAGTGTTCGTTGATGCGCGGATAACGTTGCATCTCGAAAGTCACCCTTGACAGCACCCACGTTTGCCCGCTCTTGGCCAGTTCGGTAAAGCCCACGTTCCAAGTGTTGGCATGAAGAGTGGCCACCTCAATGATGCGGTCGACGAGCACTGTGACTGGCATTCGCTGCTGCGAGTCGCATTCTCCCGGGGTGAGGAAATATGATGCTGAATATTCTTTCGATTGATTATTCATTGATATGGGCTTTTCTGAGGCGTTGTTCGTGAATGAAGTCGCTCACATATTCAATATCCGATTTTGTCACTGCCACGCGTCCGCTGCGCACGAATTGCGAAATGCCGTACACGTTGAATTCGTTGAAGAGCGCTTCGGTTTCGTCGGAGTGCCCGGTTTTCTCCACCACGGTGTAAGTTGGGGTGATTTCGAGTATGCGGGCATTGTTACGGCGGATAATAGCCTCAAGATTCTTTTCGGCCAACAGTTTCTCGGTAGGAACCTTGAAAAGTGCGATCTCCTGATACACAATCTCGTCGTCGGTGTAGAAATATGCCCGTAGCACATCGATTCGCTTCTCAATCTGCTTTGTGAGTTTTTGGATGGTGTCGTAGTCGGTGTAGGCTGTGATTGTGAATTTGTGCACACCCTTGATTGATGACGGCGACACCGACAGGCTTTCGATGTTAATCTTGCGTCGGGTGAATATGATTGATATCTGGTTGAGAAGACCAACCCGGTTTTCGGTGAATACTGTTATTGTATATAATGTCTGTTCCATTATTATTCGGTTATTAATCAGCGTAATATTTGGTGTTGGCATCGAGCATCAGGGCTTTTACCGATTTACCGGCTGGAATCATCGGGAACACCAGTCCATTAGGCTCGATGTTTACGTTGAGAATGTAGGAGCCGTTGTGGTTGAGCATCCGCTCGATGGCATCGTTGAGCTGGCCTCGGTTCTCGACATCTTCAGCAGCGATGCCGTAGGCTTTGGCGATGGCAACGAAATCGGGGTTGACCATAGGCGTCTGCGAATAGCGCTCGTTGAAGAAGAGTTCTTGCCATTGGCGCACCATTCCAAGATAATTGTTGTTGAGAATGATTATTTTCACTTTCACGCCGTATTGCAGAATCACCCCAAGCTCTTCGATGGTCATCTGAATGCCCCCGTCGCCGGTGAAGAAGCACACAGTGCGGTCCGGGGCTCCGAATGCAGCACCGATAGCTGCCGGCAGGCCGAATCCCATGGTGCCAAGGCCGCCCGAGGTCACGATACTTCGTGGCTTGGAAAACTTGAAATATCGCGATGCAAACATTTGGTTCTGGCCAACGTCGGTAACCAGTATGGCGTCGCCATTGGTGGCTTCTGATACCCGGTTAACCACTTCGCCCATTTTCAGAAGACCGCTGGCAGGGAAAAGCTCCGGATTTATAACCTTTTCGCGCTCAACCTCATCGCATTGGTCAAACGATGCAATCCAATCGCTGTGCTTGGCTTCGTTTACAAGAGGCAGAAGCGCTTCGATAGCAGCTTTTGCATCGCCGTGAATGTGTGCATCAGTGGCTATGTTCTTGTCGAATTCCGATTCGTCGATGTCGATGTGCACAACCTTAGCGTTGGGCAGATACGATTTGGTGTCGCCGGTAACTCGGTCGTCGAAACGCATGCCGATGGCAATAAAAAGGTCGCAGTCGAGCGTGTGGTGGTTAGCACCTATGTTGCCGTGCATGCCCAGCATGCCTTTATTGAGCGGATGCGATGACGGGATGGTAGACAGTCCGAGCAACGTGCTGGTTACCGGGATGTCGGCTTTCTCAGCCAATTCAAGCAATTGATCCTCAGCTCCGGAGATTGCTACACCTTGTCCGGCGGCTATCATAGGCCTTTGCGCGGCATTGATCATTGCGGCAACGGTGGCAATGTCGTCGGGATTGAGCTCGGGATATGGGTTGTAGCTGCGTATGTAGTTACACTTCTCGTATTTCCATTCGGTTTTCTCAATCTGTGCGTTTTTGGCAAAGTCGAGTACCACAGGACCTGGACGCCCGGTCGATGCAATATAGAAAGCGCGAGCCACAGCCCATGCGATGTCGCTTGCCTGGCGAATCTGGTAGCTCCACTTTGTTACCGGCTGGGTGATGCCAATCACGTCGGTTTCCTGGAAAGCGTCGGTGCCGAGCGATTCGCTGGCGCATTGACCGGTGATTACCACCATTGGGGTGCTGTCCATCATTGCATCGGAGATTCCGGTAATGAGGTTAGTGGCACCGGGGCCTGAAGTGGCAAACACCACACCGGTTCGGCCCGACACACGTGCGTAGCCTTCGGCTGCATGTGTGGCGCCTTGCTCGTGGCGTACGAGGATGTGGTTAATCTGGTCCTTATAGTCGTATAGACAGTCGAACACCGGAATTATAGCTCCGCCGGGATATCCGAAGATAGTGTCGACGCCTTCGGCAATGAGAGCTTTGATAAGTGCTTCAGCACCTTTAATCATATTGTCCATAATTTCCTTTTATACTATATTTTGCGAACTCCGCCCTTGTCGGCCGATGTAACCATGGCAGCATAGGCGCGTAATGCTTTAGAAATGTTGCGTTTGCGATGTCGAGGAGTGAAAGCCTCGTTGCCGCGGGCTTCTTCTTCGCTGCGGCGCTGTGCAAGCTGTTCGTCGGAAAGTTCCACCGATATTGTGCGCTCGGGGATGTTGATGTCGATGATATCGCCAGAGCGAACCAGCCCGATGTTGCCTCCGGCAGCGGCTTCCGGCGATATATGACCAATGGAGAGGCCGGAAGTGCCGCCGGAGAATCGGCCGTCGGTAATCAGTGCACACAGTTTTCCCAGATGCTTCGATTTTATATAGGAAGTGGGGTAGAGCATCTCCTGCATACCCGGACCGCCTTTTGGCCCTTCATGGGTGATAACCACTACGTCGCCTGCTTCAACCTTGTCGTTGAGGATGCCTTCCACAGCATCGTCCTGCGACTCGAACACCACTGCTTTGCCACGGAAGTGGAAAATGCTTTCGTCAACTCCGGCAGTCTTTACCACGCAGCCATCCAGCGCAATGTTTCCGTAAAGCACAGCGATGCCACCATCCTTTACATAGGCATGGTCGAAGTCGCGGATGCAACCGTTGGCGCGGTCGGTGTCGAGTGTGTCGTAGTAATTTTCCTGGCTGCCGAGGGTGATGTTGTAACGGTTGCCCGGAGCGCTTTTCCACATTTTCTCGGCTTCTGCACCAAAGTTGGCACCGTCGGTGGCATATTTGCTGATGGCTTCGGCAAGGGTGGTGCCATCGACACGTTTAACCGATGTGTCGATAATGCCGTGCTTGGCGAGCTGGCTCATGATTGTCATGATACCTCCGGCACGGTTAACGTCCTGGATGTGGTATTTTGAGTTTGGCGATACTTTGCAGAGCACCGGAGTGTGCTTCGACAGCATATCGATATCTTTCATTGTAAAGTCGGCGCCGGCTTCGTTTGCCACGGCGAGCAGGTGGAGCACGGTGTTGGTGCTTCCGCCCATGGCAATGTCGAGGGTCATGGCGTTGAGCATAGCCTGGCGTGTGGCGATGCTTCGTGGCAACACCGATTCGTCGCCCTCATCGTAGTAACGATGACAGTTGTCGATAATAATCTTTGCTGCTTTCTTGAAAAGCTCGCGGCGGTTGGCGTGAGTGGCAAGGATGGTGCCGTTGCCGGGAAGTGCCAGGCCGATGGCCTCGTTGAGGCAGTTCATGGAATTGGCGGTGAACATTCCCGAGCAGGAGCCGCAAGTGGGGCAGCCGTTACATTCGATTTTTGCCACTTCGTCGTCAGGCTTGGTAGAGTCGGCCGAGTCAATCATCACGTCGATGAGGTCGAGAGCACGATTGCCGAGATGTCCGGCTTCCATTGGGCCACCCGAAACGAATATTGCTGGAATGTTGAGGCGCATGGCAGCCATTAGCATACCGGGGGTGATTTTGTCGCAGTTGCTTATACACACCATTGCGTCGGCACGGTGTGCATTTACCATATATTCAATGCTGTCGGCGATAAGGTCGCGCGAGGGGAGAGAGTAAAGCATGCCGTCGTGTCCCATGGCGATGCCGTCGTCGATGGCTATGGTGTTGAATTCGGCGGCAAAGCAGCCGAGGCGTTCAATTTCAGCTTTCACTTCCTGTCCTATCTTGTGCAGGTGAGTGTGTCCGGGCACAAATTGAGTGAACGAGTTCACCACGGCGATAACCGGTTTGCCCATTTGCTCGGGCTTCATGCCGTTAGCAATCCAGAGGGCTCTGGCGCCTGCCATTCGGCGCCCTTCCATCGTAATGCTGCTTCTTAATGGATGTACCATATCTAATTAGTATATTAAATAAAAAATCTTTCTCGGTTTATGGAGAAAGACTTAATGCGTTTGATTGTTTAAAATATCGGAATCATAATAAATTCATGTCGTTCTCCTTTAGTCAATCTCCAATAATTAGGCTTTCCACGACCACGACCGATAGCGAAATCACTGACAAAAGGACTGCGATTGTAATGTTATTAATCATCTCGTTGTTTTAATTTCTGTTGCAAAGGTATAATGCGAAATTATATAATGCAAGAAAAATGGCAAGAAAAAATGATAAATGTCACATTTAATTGTTGAAATTGTGATAAATCGTTATTATTCTGAATGTTGCGGTGCAAAAACGGAAAACGTCCTCAGGAATGGTTCCGGGGACGTTGACCGTTTATTATAATATAGCTTGTTGGCTATAACGTGAGTGCATTGTCCACTTTCTTGTCGGTTAGAGCAAGGTCGATAACCTCCTTGATGGTTGTCACATAGTGGAATGTGAGGCCTTCGAGATACGATTCCTTGATTTCGGCAATATCCTTTCGGTTTTCTTCGCAAAGGATTATTTCGGTTATTCCGGCACGTTTTGCTGCGAGAATCTTCTCTTTGATGCCGCCCACCGGGAGCACTTTTCCGCGGAGTGTTATTTCGCCGGTCATTGCCAGATGGTCTTTCACCTTGCGCTGAGTAAAAGTGGAAGCCAGCGAAGTAACCATTGTGATGCCAGCCGACGGACCGTCCTTTGGAATTGCACCTTCAGGAACGTGGATATGCACATTGTATTTATCGAACAGTTCGTAGTCGATGCCAAACAGTTCGCTGTGCGATTTGAGATATTGCAAAGCTATTACCGCCGATTCCTTCATTACATCGCCAAGATTTCCGGTAAGGGTGAGCTTCTCTCCCTTGCCTTTCGACAGTGATGATTCCACAAAAAGTATTTCACCGCCCACTGCTGTCCATGCCAGTCCGGTAACTACTCCGGCAAATTCATTGCCTTCGTATTTGTCGCGGCTGTATTCTTCGGCTCCGAGGAGCTCCTTCACCACTGTTTCGGTGATTGTGGTAGGGAAAGGCTTCTCTGATGCTTTCAGACGTGCAATTCGGCGAAGAATCTTGGCAATTTTCTTGTCGAGTTCTCTCACGCCCGATTCGCGGGTATATGATTCGATGATTTTTGAAATGGCTGGTTTCTGGAAAGTGATTTCACGTTTGTCGAACCCGTGTTCGGCAAGTTGCTTTGGCACCAGATGCTTTCGTGCTATTTCCACTTTTTCCTCTTGGATGTAGCCCGATACCTCAATAATTTCCATACGGTCGAGCAGCGGCTGTGGCAGGTTGGCAATTGAGTTGGCTGTGGCAATGAAGAACACCTTCGAGAGGTCGAAGTCGATATCCACGAAATTGTCGTGGAAATGACTGTTCTGTTCCGGGTCGAGCACTTCGAGCAGGGCCGACGAAGGGTCGCCCTTGTAGTCCTGTCCGAGTTTGTCGATTTCATCGAGAATGAACACAGGGTTTGAACTCTTGGCCTTCGACAATCCTTGAACGATTCGTCCGGGCATTGCGCCGATATAAGTGCGGCGATGTCCACGGATTTCGGCCTCGTCGTGCAATCCGCCAAGCGACACACGGACGTATTTGCGGTGCAGTGCATCGGCAATCGATTTTCCGAGCGATGTTTTTCCCACTCCCGGAGGGCCGTAGAGGCAAAGGATGGGAGCTTTCATGTCGTTGCGGAGCATCAGTACTGCCAGGTGCTCGAGTATGCGCTCTTTCACCTTCTCAAGACCGTAGTGGTCTTTGTCGAGTTGTTTCTCGGCTTTCTGGAGGTTGAAATTGTCCTTTGTGAAAACGTTCCAAGGCAAATTCAGAAGAGTGTCGATATAGTTGTACTGCACAGAGAAGTCGGGCGATTGAGGATGCAGCCGCTCGAGCTTGCGGATTTCCTTGTCGAAAATAGTGGCAGTTTCCTTGTTCCATTTCATTTTCTTTCCGCGCTGTCGCAGTTCTTCGATGTCCTGGTCTTGGGCTGAGTCGCCAAGTTCGTCTTGGATAGTGCGTATTTGCTGTTGGAGGAAATGCTCGCGTTGCTGTTGCGAAATGTCTTCGCGTGTTTTCGACTGAATGTCGGCTTTGATTGCAATAAACTGGGCCTCTTTGGTGAGGTGTCCATAAAGGGCATATGCACGTTTCTTCATCGACGATTCCTCGAGCAGGCTTTGCTTGTCGGCCACTTCAAATGGGAAGTTAGCGGAGAGGAAGTTGATGAAATAGAAAGGATTGTCGATGTTCTTGATGGCAAAGAACAGTTCCTTTCCCTCGTCGCCCAGGTTGCTGAGCATTTTCAGTGTCAGGTCGCGTATGGAGTTGACGAGCACCATGAATTCCTGATCGTGCTCGTCGGGCATTTGCTCGGCAGATTGTTCAACCTTTGCACGCAGATACGGGGTCTTTGCAGTAAGACTGTCGATGCTCAGTCGGCCACGACCTTGCAGAATCACGTTGGTGGTGTTGTCGGGGAGCTCGAGAATCTTTATGATTTCGGCTACTACTCCCACCCGGTACAGGTCGTCAAGGCCGGGGTCTTCGGTGCTGCTGTCTTTTTGGCATACCACACCAATGGCGGTCTTGTTCTTTTGAGCCTCGTGTATGAGATTCAATGATTTCTGTCGACCGATGGCCACCGGCATTGTGACGTTCGGAAACAGCACAATGTTGCGAAGTGTCAGGATTGGCATGTCGGAGAGGTCGATTTTGCGGTTGGCAGAATCGTCGTCGTTGTCAATCCGTATTTCGGTGACAATGTGCCCAATGCCCTGCGAATCGTTTGGGTCGGAGTCAAAATCTTTGAAGTAGTTTATCATAATTAAATGTCAGAAATGTCAGATTATAGATTATATGATGCTCGAAAGCCTATATTGCAAATAAGATGCCAAAATTACTTATTATCTTTGATTCGGGAAAAAGATATACCACATTTTGTTGCAAAGTATGCTGCTGTGTGGCTATATTTGTAATCTAAAACAACCTTAAATTAAATATGAACAGATATATTACCCTTTTGTTGTTAGTTTCGACGCTCAGTGCCAGCGCTGTTCCCCATAAGCTGACCGGCACGGTTATCGGCACAGAAACGTCGGTTGATTATTCTTCCGGATTGCCATCTACCACTGTCAACACCCGATATAATGCCTTTGATGGCGACTTGTCCACATACTTTGCCTCGTATGACCGTTCGAGTGTGAGCGAGACCGAGATACCGCGCACTTGGGTGGGGCTCGACCTTGGCACCAAGCACATCATAAGCAAGGTGGGGTGGTCGCCCCGAGATGATGTATATGGCGAACAGCGCGTGCAGCTGGGATTGTTTGAGGGTGCCAACAGCCCTGATTTCACCGATGCCATACCTATCTATCTTATTCCTGACAAGGGGACTATCGGCACCATTTCGTATGCCGATGTTGATTGCAGCCGCGGATTCCGCTATGTGCGCTACATTGGCCCGGACAATGCACGATGCAATATTGCTGAGGTGGAATTCTATGGCGAAGAGGGTGAAGGCGACGATTCGCACCTTTACACCGTATCGAATTTGCCAACAGTGGTAATCTACACCACCGGCGATTTCTTTGGACGCGACCCTGTGGATAAGGTTACCGACTACACATCGTCGATTACCATAATATCTCGCAACGACGACGTAACCACCTCGGTGCTATGCCAGCCGGGTACAACACGTCTGCGCGGTAACAACTCGATGACTCACCCTAAAAAACCTTATCGTATAAAGTTCGACAGCAAACAGAAGGTGCTCGATGCTCCGTCAAAGGCAAAGAAATGGACTCTTATCAATACCTATGGCGACAAGACCATTCTGCGCAACGAAATCTCGTTTGAGATAGCCCGTAGGTTAGAGATGGATTATGTGCCGTATTGCCGGTTGGTTGATGTGATATACAATGGCGACTACAAGGGTACATACCAGTTGTGCGATCAGATTGAAATCAACAAGAACCGTGTGAATATAACTGAAATGGACGTTGATGACCTTGCCGGTGAAGCAATCACCGGTGGCTATCTGCTTGAAATAGACGCTTATGCCAGTCAGGAAGGTGAAGAACACTATTTTACGTCGAAGAGTGGCATCCCGGTGACTATTAAGTCGCCCGATGAGTCGAACGACCTTTCGTTGTGTAAATCGTATATTTCTTCATACTGGCAGTTTATGGAAAATGCAGTGATGAATACCAGCCGTGCTTCGCTCGACCAGTATATGGATGTGGAATCGTACTGCAAGATATTCCTGGTGGGTGAGCTCACCGGCAACAGCGACACATTCTGGAGTATGTACGTCTCCAAGGAGCGCAACGATGCCCTGTTCCGCTTCGGACCGGTATGGGACTATGAACTCACTTTCAACAACGACAAGCGCACCAAGGATTATTTCTTTAATCTGGCGGCTCACACCGAGTGGCTGTTTGAGTTCGACGATGGCAATGGCAACCACACTCTCAAGGCCGGAACTATGGGCGATTTTGCAAAGAAAATGCTGATAGTATTCCATGCCGGCGAGTTGCTCGATGTATGGAAAAACGGGTATGAGAAGAATAACCTGAGGGCCAGTTCGCTCAATGCATACGTTGACAAGCTTGCCGAGGAAATCGACCAGTCGCAGAAGCTCAACTTCATACGTTGGCCGATACTCAGCGAGAAAGTGCATATGAATTTCCAGGCTCTTGGCAGCTATGAGAAAGAGGTGGAGTTTGTGAAGAGTTACATCACCACGCGCGTCGACTGGATGAATGCCAAACTTGGATACAAGCCGGCAGGTGTTGACGGCGTGATTGTCGATGCATCGACCGGGCAACTGCCCAAGCAAATCTACAATATGCAAGGAGTGTTGCTGTATCAGGGCCATGAAATGCCGGAACTTGAACCGGGCGTGTATATTGTGCGTCAAGGTGCATCTTCTCACAAGGTGATGATTCCCCACCGATAGCCTAATGGATTATAAAAAATTTTGTACTGCAACTGAATTGCATTAACTTTGTGCATATAATGTGGCTGTATCGATGGCTGATAAATTGAAATAATATAATCGGACAATGATAATAATAGGAGTAGCAGGCGGAACCGGTTCGGGCAAGACCACCGTGGTTCGCAAAATTATGGAACGTTTGCCGAAAGGCGAGGTTGGTGTGATATCGCAAGACTCATATTACAAGGACTCGAGCCATGTGCCTGTAGAGGAGCGCCAAAAGATAAATTTCGACGAGCCGAATGCTTTCGATTGGGAATTGCTTCTCGAACACCTGCAGAAATTAAAGAAAGGGCAGGCAGTGGAAATGCCAACCTATTCCTATCTCACCTGTACACGCCAGGCTGAAACAGAGCATATGGACCCGCACGATGTGGTCCTTGTTGAAGGCATTTTGGTGCTTACCGACCGCCGGTTGCGTAATATGATGGACATAAAGGTGTTTGTCGATGCCGACGGCGACGACCGTCTGATTCGTGTCATCAGCCGCGACTGTATTGAGCGCGGACGCACTCCGCAGATGGTAATTGACCGCTACGAGCAAGTGCTTAAGCCGATGCATCTGAAGCATATCGAGCCGTGCAAGCGTTTTGCCGACCTTATTGTGCCACAAGGCGGTCACAACGAGGTGGCCATTAATCTGCTCACCGATTATATCCATGGGCAGCTGAACAAGAAAAAGTGATATCTCTCTGAAATTGCTTATGGATGAATCTGTTGATATTGCGCAACCCATAATGACTCTCGACGAAGCTATCCCATCGCAGGCTGCTGAGGGGAAAATGGTGCTGCGAACCGAGAATCTGGTGAAAAAATACCGTCAGCGCACTGTGGTTAACCATGTGTCGATTAACGTGACACAAGGCGAGATTGTGGGGTTGCTTGGTCCTAATGGTGCCGGAAAAACCACAACTTTCTATATGACTGTTGGCCTTATAACCCCTAATGAAGGACAGATATTTCTTAATGATTTGAATATCACCAAGTTCCCTGTGTATCGCCGAGCTCAAACCGGTATAGGATATCTTGCCCAGGAACCATCGGTGTTCCGCAAGCTCAGTGTTGAGGACAATATTATGTCGGTGCTCGAAATGGTATCTGACTCACGCGAATACCAACGTGAAAAGCTCGAAAGCCTTATTTCGGAGTTCCATTTGCAGAAAGTGCGTAAGAACTTAGGCGATCAGCTCTCGGGCGGTGAACGGCGCCGTACTGAGATAGCACGCTGTCTGGCCATCAATCCCAAGTTCATTATGCTCGACGAACCGTTTGCCGGTGTCGACCCTATTGCTGTTGAGGACATTCAATCGATTGTGTATAAATTGAAGGAGAAGAACATAGGCATACTTATCACCGACCACAATGCCCCCGAAACGCTGAGTATCACCGACCGTGCATATCTGCTTTTCGAGGGTAAAATCCTGTTCCAGGGCACCAGTGAGGAACTGTCGGAGAATCCGATTGTGCGCGAGAAGTATCTTGGCCGCAATTTCGTGTTCCGCCGCAAGCAGTTCGATTGATTGCAATGCCCATCATCACCAAGCTGTAGTTCATCATTATTCCCCCATATAATAACGTAATAGAGATACCTTATGACACGAATCATCAATGCTTTAGTTGCAGTGATTGTTACCGCTGCATCGTTTTCGGCATATGCTCTTGCCCCCAAATATGAGGTGAGGGCAGTGTGGCTTGAAACAATCTGGTCGCTTGACTGGCCAAGCTCAACCGCGCCGTCGGAACAGAAAACCCAACTATGTGAAATCCTCGACAAATTGGCAGCCGCCAATTTCAATACAGTGCTGTTTCAGGCTCAGTCGCAAGGCGATGTGGCTTGGAAATCAACCATTCAGCCTGCAATGAGGGAAATCACCGGCAGTTATACCTCAGGACTGACGTATGATGTGGCACAGTTTGTTATCGACGAATGCCACAAACGTAATATGGAGTGCCATGCCACCATCCTTCCTTATCGCCTTGGTTCGGCAACTCGTGCCAATTACTATAATCAGAATGGCATAAAGCATCCCTATGTCACCAATCCAGAGCTATGCTTGACATATAACAATCAGCTTTATTTCGACCCGGGAAACCCCGGAACCAACGAATATCTGATTAATCTGTATCGTGAATTGATAAGAAACTATAATTTCGATGGCGTAAGTTTCGACTATTGTCGCTATGTAGGCGATTACGACGATGCTGATTCGTATTCGAAATACAATCCGAAAAATCTTTCGAAAGACGATTGGCGCAGAAACAACATCAATACTTTCATCGCCGAGTTCTATGATATGGTTCAGCAGGAGAACCCTCACGTTAAGGTGGGTGCCGCTCCGGTGGGTACGTACAAGAATCCATCCGGGTTTCATAACCTTTCGGCTTATTACAACTGCTATCAGGACGCATGTCAATGGGTGCAGTCGGGACATTGCGATACACTGTATCCTCAGTTGTATTTCGATGAGTCGCTTGGCTTTACACAGAACATCGGCATATGGGTGGATGGCATGGACGGCCGGCAGATGGTGACAGGATTGGCGCCATATAAGATGGTTGACGGCAACTACAATTGGGCTGTGAGCGTTATAACATCACAGATGGAAACGGTGCGTAATCATGAAGGCACCAACGGATTCTGCTACTTCCGCACAAACCACGTTATCGACCAGTCGCAATCTAAAATTGCCCAGCTGTATAGCGAACTGCAAAACAATTATTTTAAATATCCGGCTCATGTGCCACCTATGGAGTATAAGGTGGTTACCAAGCCGGCGGCGCCGCAGAATGTTAGGGTAGCGCGCAATGGTTCTACCTATCACATCAGCTGGGAGGCTCCGGAACTTGATGCCAATAACACTCCGATTAAATACTATTGTATATACCGGGCCAAGAACGGTTTGCTCAACAAGGAGGACATGGAGTATGTGGTGAAAGCCAAGCATAATGGTCTGAGCATAGATGTCGATGCCGAAACCTCCTCCGACGAGTTTGCTGTGACTGCTTTCGACGACAATAACTATGAGAGCGATGCTGTGCTCATGGCAGCATCGGTCGACGGAATCGAAAGAGATTGCGATGTTGTTGTGGCTCATCGCGATGGAGTGCTCAGCATTGCTTCGCCTTCGGTTATTGCATCGGTTGAACTGTTCAGTACATCGGGCAAATGTGTTGCTGCTGTGTTGCCCAATACTATGTCGGCTGAAATCGACTGCTCTACATTTGGTAAAGGCATATATGTGGTTAAGATTGTAGCCGAGCGCCACACAGTGGTCCGCAAGATTGTAATCTGAAATAATTATCATCGACACAAAATAAGAGCGTGCACCCGAATGGTCCGGATGCACGCTCATCTGTATTGGAATATGTGCTATGATGCTAACGCCAGAATGAGTATTTGGGCCGAGATAACGCGGATAAACATTGTCAACGGATACACAGTAGAGTAGGCAACTGCCGGAGCATCGTTGTTGGCCACTTTATTGCCGTAGGCCAATGCCGGTGGGTCGGTGGTGCTTCCCGAAAGCAAACCGAGAATGCTGTAGTAGTTGAGCTTATAGTATCCACGGGCAATGATTCCCACTATAATCAGCGGAATGAATGTAATCAGGAAGCCGTAGAGCACCCAGGTGAGGCCGGTGGCATTGAACACGGTTTCGTAAAATCGTTCGCCCGATGCGAGGCCCACTGATGCAAGGAACAGGCAGATGCCAACTTCGCGCAGCATAAGGTTGGCACTCGACGATGTGTAGGTTACGAGGTGAATCTTGTGGCCGAAACGGCTGATGAGGATTGCCACGATGAGCGGGCCTCCGGCTAATCCCAGTTTCATCGGCACGGTTCCTGAATAGAGCAACGGAATGGAACCGGCTATGATGCCGAGGAATATACCGATAAACAGGGTAATCATGTTAGGCTGGTTAAGACGCTTCACAGAGTTGCCCATGCGCTCGGCCAGACGGTTGATGTCGTCGAGAATACCTACTACAGTTATTCGGTCGCCCACCTGGATGGTGAGGTTTGGGCTTGCAAGCAGGTCGACACCGGCACGGTTAACGCGAGTGGCATTCAAACGGTAGCCATAGCGTAGACGCAGTGAACCAAGTTTGCGACCATTGTATTCGCTTTTGGTTACTACGATGCGGCGCGATACGATTTGTCCCGGTTCTGAGTCCCAGTCCATGTCAACGGATGGTCCGATGAATGAATTGAAAACCGATTCTTCCTGAGCAGTGATTACGGTGAGCAGAAGGTCGCCGTCCTTGATTATTGTGGCCGATTTAGGGATAATCACTTCGCCGTCGGCGCGTTTTATACGCGAGATGATGAAGTTGCGGTCGATGATGTTATGAATCTTGAGGATTGTCATTCCGTCGATGAGCTTATTGCTGACTTTGAAGGTAACCACAAATGGTTTCAGCTGGCTTTGCTCCATTTCATCTTCCATCTGCTTGGTTTCGTCGGAAAGCTTAATCTTGAAAATTACTTTCACCAGAATCATGGACAGGATAATACCCAGTACGCCAAGAGGGTAGGCTGCAGCATAACCCATCGACATGCTGTCAATTGCCGCGTTAGTCTCGGCGGACTTGCCCGATACTTCAATGAGGGTCTGCTGTGCGGCACCAAGCCCCGGTGTATTGGTTACAGCTCCCGAGAGCACACCCACAAGGTCGGTTATGGAGATGTTGCCAACACCGAAATAGATGGCTAGCGCCACTACAATGTTGAGTCCGATGATTGCCAATGCCAATCCGTTGAGTTTTACACCGCCTTCCTTGAAGGAAGAGAAGAATCCGGGCCCCACTTGCATACCAATCGAGAAGATGAACATTATCAGTCCAAATTCACGGATAAATCCCAGAATGTCGGGGTTGATGGCAAATTTCAGGTGTCCGAGCAGGAGTCCGACAAAGAGCACGAATGTAACACCGAGCGACACCCCTAAAATTCTGATTTTGCCAAGTGCCACTCCGGCAGAAATGGCAAGCGAATAAATAAGGATGACGTGGGCTATGGAATCTTTGTCGAACAATAAGTTAGTAATCCATCCTAAGTCCATAATACCTAATAGAATTGTTTGATTTTGGAATTATATGTTTCGCCTGTTTTGAAAACCACTGCAAAGGTAATATTTATTTGTCTATTTCTCCGAATTGTTGCTCAAAAAATATATTCTACAACATATATTTCGGCGTTGCCTATACTATACATCATTAAATATAATAAAGACGGTGCATCGCGGAAAACCGGATGCACCGTCGGGTTTATAGGAATCTATTTGTTGTCAGTACAAATTATTCCGGGTCCTGACCCCATTGCTGCTTTGCAAGGCGGCGATAGTTGTTGTAGCGCCACTGTGCATTCTCCTTGGCGGCCTGGAAGAGTTGAGCAGCTTCGTTGGGATATTGCTTGAGAACTGAAGCGTAACGAACTTCGCCTTTGAGGAATGCCTCGAAGTCATCCCAGTTAGGCTCTTTGCTGTCGAGGGTGAACGGGTTCTTGCCTTCTTTTTCAAGTTCTGGGTTGTAGCGCCACAGATGCCAATAACCGCAAGCTACTGCATTAGCCTCTTCAGCCTGAGCCTTGCCCATACCGGCCTTCAAGCCGTGGTTGATACAAGGAGCGTATGCGATGATGATTGATGGGCCATCGTAAGCTTCGGCTTCGCGGATTGCCTTGAGGGTCTGAGCCTGGTCGGCGCCCATGGCCACTTGAGCAGCGTATACGTAGCCGTAGGTCGATGCAATCAGACCGAGGTCTTTCTTGCGGATTCTCTTTCCTGATGCGGCAAACTTGGCGATAGCGCCGAGAGGTGTTGCCTTTGAAGCTTGACCACCGGTGTTAGAGTAAACTTCGGTGTCGAGAACCAGAATGTTGACATTCTTGCCCGATGCCAGAACGTGGTCGAGACCGCCAAAGCCGATATCGTAAGATGCACCGTCTCCACCGATAATCCACTGGCTGCGTTTTACCAGATAGTGACTGAGCTGAGCAATGCTTGCGCATATAGGGCATTTGTCTTTGTTGGCTTCAACCATAGGCACAATCTTGTCGGCAGCAGTGCGCGATGCCACTGCATCGTCCTTACCGTCGAGCCATTCCTGAGCGGCAGCCTTGAATTCAGCCGGTACGTGTTCGTCGGCAACAGCCTTTTCCATAATTGAAGTGAGGCGAGCACGCATCTTGTCGGTTGCAAGGGTCATACCCATACCGAATTCGCAGAAGTCTTCAAACAGTGAGTTAGCCCAAGCCGGACCTTGACCCTTTTCGTTGGTAGTATAAGGAGTTGAAGGAACAGAACCAGAGTAGATTGAGCTACAGCCGGTTGCGTTAGCCACCATTTCACGGTCGCCGAAGAGCTGGGTGATGAGCTTAACGTATGGAGTTTCGCCGCAACCCGAGCAAGCGCCCGAGAACTCAAAGAGAGGAGTTGCAAACTGAGAGTTCTTCACGTTGGCCTTAACATCAACAAGGTCTTGCTTACTGGTGACTTTGTCGACGCAGAAATCCCAATATTTCTGGTTGTCGAGCTGCGATTCGAGGTGAGCCATCTTGAGGGCCTTGTTGCCTTTCTTGCCCGGACAAACGTCAACACAGTTGCCGCAACCGAGACAGTCGAGAACGTCGACAGTCTGAACGAAGCGCATACCGGTGAATGTCTTGCCGATAGCAGGGAGAGTTGCCTCTTCAGTGTAAGGCGAAGCAGCGAGTTCGTCGGCTGTGAGCACGAACGGACGGATTGCTGCGTGAGGACAAACGTATGCACACTTGTTGCATTGGATACAGTTTTCAGCATCCCATTCAGGAACGAAAGCAGCAACGCCACGCTTTTCGTATTTGGCAGTGCTTGCATGCCATGTGCCGTCTTCG
>JBJEKE010000095.1:0-4414 GCA_051878475.1 Muribaculaceae bacterium
CACCCTCGTCGAGGCAATGCTTGGCATGAGCCTATACTATATGCCGATTTTCGAGCAGGCGCTCGAAAAAGAGGGGCTTCCGCTCGAACTGAAATACCTGCCAGTGATTGAATCGGCCCTGAACCCTAACGCAGTGTCGCGAGTGGGCGCAACCGGTCTGTGGCAATTCATGATAAAGACAGCCAAAGGGCTCGGTCTCGAGGTAAACTCGCTCGTCGACGAGCGCCGCGACCCGTACCGCTCGTCGGAAAAGGCCGCAAAATACTTGAAGGAACTCTACAGCATATATAACGACTGGTCGCTGGCCATCGCCGCATACAACTGCGGTCCGGGCAACGTGAACAAGGCGCTGCGCCGTGCCGGAGGCTCAAAGAAGGATTTCTGGGAGATATACGCATTCCTGCCGGCGGAAACACGCGGCTACGTGCCAGCTTTTATCGCCGCAAACTATGTGATGACCTACTTCAAGGCCCACAACATCAACCCAGGGCTGGCCAAGCGTCCGCTAATCACCGATACTGTGCATGTAACCAAGCGCGTCAACCTGCAACAGATTGCCGATGTGCTCGACTTGCCGCTCGAAGAGATTCAAATTCTCAACCCACACTTCCGCAAGAACATCATTCCCGGCGACAGCCGCCCTTATGCGCTCTCGCTCCCCTCGCAGCAGATTTACAGCTACATAATGAGCGAGGACAGCATAATTGCATATAAGTCCGACAAATTCGGCCGCCGCGACGTGGTGGAACCTAAAACCTACACCTCCTCGCAAGACGGTGAACGACAGCTCGTGGTTAAGCGGCACAAGGTGCGAAAAGGAGAAACCCTCGCAAAGATTGCCAAGAAATATGGCGTTACCACTTCGAGCATCAGCAAGGCCAACAAATTGAAGAAAAACGTTATCCGTGCCGGACAAACTCTTAAAATCAACACCTATGTGTATGTGCCTAAGCCTGTTGAAGAAGAAACTCCGGCCGAAAAAGAGGAAATAGCCACTGCAGCGGCTGCCGAGCCGGAAACAGCACCTGCCGACAATGCATCGGCTGACAGCGAATCGGCCGAGGATGAAACAAAAGCGGAAGAAACCTTATCGGAATCGACTGACGACGCTGTGATTGTTATCGACGAATCGGCCGAAGAAGAGAAAGTTACCGAGCCTGAACCGGAACCGACTCCTAAGGCTACAACAAAGAAGCCCACCGAGAAAAAGACCACCCAGAAAGCCGCAACCAAGCCACAGACACACAAGGTGCGCAAGGGAGAAACCCTCGGTAAGATTGCTTTGCGATATGGAGTCACTGTCAACCAGCTGAAGCGAGCAAACGGCTTGAAATCGACAAAAATTAAGGTTGGCCAACGCCTCACCATACCTGCAAAGTAAAGCTGTTCAACAGCAGTTGCAACAAAGGCCTGCCCGGCAATTGCCAAGCAGGCCTTTGTTACGTCATAATGCCGGCCGACAAGCTATTTGGTGAAATCCACCTGTTCCACCTTGCCCATCAACGACAGTATCTGAGACTTACGTCGCTGCACATACGACGAGGGATGTGCCGAATCGTACCGGAGAGGGTTGGGCAGTGTAGCGGCAATTGTAGCAGCCTCGGCTCGGGTGAGATGCTTAGCGCTCTTGCCGAAATGTTCTTGCGCCACTGCCTCAACTCCATATATTCCCTTTCCCATCTCAATGGAGTTGAGATACACCTCCATAATGCGTTTCTTACCCCAAAACACCTCTATAAGCACAGTGAAATAAGCCTCCAGCCCTTTACGGAGATAGCTATGGCCACTCCACAGAAACACATTCTTGGCAGTCTGCTGGCTTATTGTGCTGGCGCCACGATGCCGTCCGCCACGCTTTGCCTCCTTTATTGCAAGCTCAATCTGTGTGAAATCGAAGCCATGATGCTGCATGAATAGGTTGTCCTCCGAAGCCACAACAGCGAGCGGCATACTTTTCGACATCTGCTCGATGGGCACCCAAGTGTGAACACATTTCACCTTTTCGCCGGTCACCAGCTGCCCTACGGTGCGCCCAACCATCAGCGGAGTGATATACACCGGCACCCATCGAAGCGCCACCACCAGCAGTATAGACAGCCCAACGAGCACACCGCCAGCAATGCCTGCCCACTTCAGTATTTTTCTCATTATAGTAATATGCTTAATGCAATAAGGCGGTGGTGACACATTGTGTGAGCACCTACCGCCTCATTTGCTGTATTAACTATTGTTTTATTTCTTCTTTGAGCGAGTCTGAACCAGGTAAGCAACAGGTGCTGCGACGAACAGAGAAGCGCAAGTACCTATGATTACACCGAACAACATTGCGAAAGTGAAGCTGCGGATGGTTTCACCACCAAGGATGAAGATACAGAGCAGTACGAGCACTGTTGTGATTGATGTCATCATTGTACGGGTCAAAGTGCTGTTAAGAGCCTGGTTGAATGTTGTGAGCCAATCCTGCTTAGGATAGAGGGCACGCGATTCACGCACACGGTCGAATACCACCACGGTATCGTTAACCTGGTAACCGATAACGGTCAGGATTGCCGCAATGAACTGCTGATCGATTTCCATCGGGAAAGGAAGGATACCGTAGAACAGCGAGTAGAAACCGATGATAACATACGAAGTGAATGCAACGGCAGCAAGAGCACCGAGTGAGAACGATACGTTGTGGAATCGGAGCAGGATGTAGAGGGCCATTGCAAGCAACGACAGAGCTACAGCCCAGATAGCACCGCGAGTGATGTCCTTGGCGATGCTCGGGCCAACCTTTTCGGCCGACACAACACCTACATTCTCGTTAGCAGTACTGAAGTCTTGTTGCGACATGCCATTGAGTTCGCTTTCAAGGCCATTGAAGAGCTTGCCCATGATGATGTCGTCGACATTTTCGTCGCTCGATTCAATCATATAGTTGGTAGAGATTCTCACGCGAGTGTCGTTATCGATTGTGATAACCGAAACGGCAGCTCCTTCAAACGAAGGAAGCAGCTGCTCCTGCAGAGCGTTGGTGTTTACGCTGTGGTCGAATTGAACGATATAGTTGCGACCACCCGAGAAGTCGATACCCGGATTGAGCTGACGAGTAGCAAAGGAAACTGCAATAACAGCTAAAGCCACGGCAACTACGATGAAGCTTACCTTGCGCGAGCCGATAAAGTCGAAGTGCGAGTCAATCCAAAGTTTCTTGGTGAACGAAGTGCTGAAGGTAGCGTTCTTGAGCTTACCGCTGTTGATAAGCCATTCGAGCACGATGCGCGAAAGGAATACGGCAGTGAAGAACGAACAAACAATACCGATAATCAAAGTGGTGGCGAAGCCCTTGATAGGACCTGTACCATAGAGGAGCAGAATCAAACCGGTGATGATAGAAGTGAGGTTCGAGTCGAAGATGGCCGAGAATGCATTCTTGTAACCATCGTTGACGGCGCTCTTGAGGTTCTTTCCGGCACGAAGTTCTTCCTTGGTACGTTCAAATATAAGCACGTTGGCGTCGACAGCCATACCGAGAGTGAGCACAATACCGGCGATACCCGAGAGAGTGAGCACAGCCTGGATTGATGCCAGCACACCCATCATGAAGAACAAGTTGAGGATAAGGCACATGTTGGCAATCATACCGGCACCCATGCCATAAACAGCAACCATGAAAATCATAAGGAGCACGAGGGCAACGACAAACGAGATGAAGCCTTTTTCGATAGCTTGCTGACCCAGAGAAGGACCGATAACGCTATCGCCGATGATTTCAACGCGGGCCACCATCTTACCGCTCTTGAGCACGTTGGCAAGGTCCTTTGCCTCTTCAACAGTGAAGTTACCGCTGATTTCGGAGCGTCCACCTTCGATGGCTGTATTTACGTTAGGGAATGAATATACCTGGTCGTCGAGTACGATGGCAATTGCCTTACCGATGTTGCTCGAAGTGATGCGGGCCCACTTGCGTGCGCCTTCGTCGTTCATGCTCATGTTAACCACACTGCGCTGGAACTGGTCGAAGTCGTTCGAAGCGTCTTCAATAACGTCGCCGTTGAGGGCTGGCTTACCGCCGTTTGTCTTCAGAGCCACGAGCTGGAAGTATTTGCCCTTGTCGTCGATAGCCTTAACAGTCCAAGCGGCCTTGAGGTTCGACGGGAGGATGCGCTTAGCCGATTCCGAGTGGAGGATGGCGTTAACGGCAGCTGTATCGTTAACAGCAACAGTACCTATAACTGCACCTTGGCCACCACCGTTGAGCAGTGCCATCAGCGGACGAGCCACCTTAAGGTCTTCGGCAACGGCAACAGAGTCGGCAGCAACGCTGTCGGCGGCAACAGAGTCGGTAGTAGCGACTTCCTTGGCAGGAGCCTCGGCCGAAGTGGCAGCACTGAGCTGAGCCAACGCAGCAGCAACATCGTTGTAGTTATAA
>JBJEKE010000096.1:0-4394 GCA_051878475.1 Muribaculaceae bacterium
ACTGAACACCGAGGTGTATGGCGGCCCGATACTCTACACATGGTTTGACCGGCCACTGTCGGTAGCCGGGCGTGTGCTTCTTCGCGGAGCTTCGGCTCTGAAGCCCGAGAGCCGCATTGTCAACATCAAGCGACCTATAATGGTGATACCGCATCTGCCGATACACTTCAACCGCTCGGTCAACGAAGGCAATCCCTTGTCGAAACAGACCGACATGCTGCCTATATTGGGCATCATCACCGACGAGGCCCAGCGAGGCAATATGCTCATCGGCATTGTGGCCAAGGAACTTGGTGTGAACGTTGGCGACATTATCGATTTCGACCTGCTGCTCTACCCTACCCAGAAAGCACAGCTTGCGGGAGCCAACGAAGAATTCATATGCAGCGGACGAATCGACGACCTGAGCATGGCGCATGCCGGACTGATGGCACTCATTGCATCGGACAGCAATGACAGGTCGACCAAGGTTCTGGCAGTGTTTGACAATGAAGAAACAGGCAGCGGCACCAAACAAGGTGCAGGTTCACCAGTGCTGAGCAACATGCTTGAACGCATCAGCGAGTGTCTGGGCAACGACCGTGAGGGGTTCTACCGTGCCATTGCCAATTCATTTATGGTATCGGCCGACAATGGCCATGCCTTCCATCCAAACTACGCATCGAAGTTCGACCCCACGAACCATCCGGTTATGGGTGGCGGCCCGATAATCAAGATAAACGCCAACTGCAAATACATGACCGATGCCCACAGTTCGGCAGTGTTTGCCGAGATATGTAAGGAGGCCGGTGTTCCGGTGCAGTATTTCGTCAACCATTCCGACATAGCCGGCGGCTCTACACTTGGCAACATCCTGACATCGCAAATCGACATCACCGGGGTTGATGTAGGCAATCCCATCTGGGCAATGCACTCATGCTGCGAAACCGGTGCGGTGATTGACCAATACTACATGATTAAGGCTTTTACTACATTCTATCGCCAATAATGCCGGAGATTCACAATAAAAAAATGAGACCCTTTTTAAAGAGAGGGCCTCATTTTTTTATTGTGGCTATTACATTAAAGCTTTGTAAGGGTGAGTTTGTCGACAGCCGGGAGTTGAGTCGTCGAGTTACCTACTGTAACCTCATTGTCGCCGGCAGCGAGCTTGGCCTCGAACGCAACCTTTGCCACGCCATCGGCAACAGCAGCCGTAAGCTTCGATTTTTCGCCGTTGACATCAACATCGAGCTCCACTGCGTCAACATCGTCGGCAATCAAAGAAATCTCGAGTGAGTATTTGCCACCCTTATCAGAATGAACATTCTTCCATTGGAGATAGTTGGTATCAGAGCCGCCTGCATTCATGGCCACAGCACCTCCGGAAGCCTTTTCGTTCTCCACATATTTCACGCCGGAATCCTTAATGGCAGTGAAATCGGGGCAATAAGCCCATTCAGCCTCGTAAAGCGAAGCTTCGACACGCTTACCGCTCACCATAAGGATTTTTGCGCTATGGGCTGGGATAGTCATATCGATTTTATCCATAGTGCCGAGATCCTCGTTGCGGTTAACGTCGCGCACTGCGAGCGCGCCTTCGAAATTGAGTATGGCAGGCTCAACCACGAAGTTGGCAGCCGAATCGGAGGGATTGTAAAGAGCTACAGCTCGTTTATCGCCATAGCGTGAAATCACGTCCTTGGTCAGCACGTAAGTTTCAGCATTGTGCTGAACCACATATGCCTGAAGGCCCAGCGGGTCTTGGTTGATGGCAATGAGTTCCTTGTTGGTGATTATCTTCATCGTCTCCTCGGGGATATATGCCATGTCGCAGCCAAGCAAAAGCGGACTGCTCATAATACACCAAATGCCGAAATGAGCCTCTTCCTCGATGTAAGAAAGACCGAGACCTTCTTCCCAGAATGGAGATGGCTTAATGTTGTAGCCCACAGCAAGCATATCCAAATCGTTGTAATGGCCATCGCCGGCATAAGCCGAGAGATACAGGTTCTTGAAGACGATTTTCCTGATTGATTTCCACACAGGACGTATATCTTCCGACATGCGCCATGATTCGCCGATGTTTTTCACCCAAGTACCGGGATATGCCCAACGGCACACGTTGATGCGAATAGGTTTATTGGCCACACTGTCGATAACGGTTCTGATGCGCGAATAGCGTTCGCACTCGTCGAGGTTCAGGTTACGGCCACCGCAATAGTCAAGTTTGATAAAGTCGAAATCCCATTGGTTGAAGTAACGCTCGGCATCCTGGATGTCGTGGCCGTATAGACCGGCACCGAGGCCGTTCTTGTCGTGGTTGTAGCTCGAGCCGCAGGTGTTGTCGCCGGCATCGGAATAAATACCCGCCTTGAGTCCGAGGGAGTGGATATGGTCGACGATGGCACGCATACCATCAACACCCGAAGGGAAACGCTCGGGGTGCGGCACCATGTATCCGGCGCTATCGCGATAACCGAAGAATCCGTCGTCGATGTTAATGTAGGCATAACCAACATCCTTCAAACCGTTTTGCGCCATAAGGTCGGCCTGATGCATGATAATAGAATCAGAGATGTCGACCATATAGGCATTCCAAGAACTCCATCCCATCAATGGAGGCTGCACAGGCTGAGGCTCTTCGGCCACCTTAGTGCTTTGGCACGACAAAAGGGCGGCAGCAGCCAACGAAGCTGTGGCAAATCCATAAAGCAATTGTTTCATATAAGGTAAAATGTTTGGGTTAATTATGCGAATTTACAAAAATCAATTGGAATAGTAAAACAAATTGAGCAGTTTATGGCCACACCAGCCAAGGAATGAATAAAAAATAGTAATTTTGCCTAAAAAGCAGCACAAAATGGAACGACAAGAGGAAGAGAGCCATCCGTTTACGCCATATATACCCGAACGGGCGCAAATACTTATGCTGGGCACGTTTCCGCCGAAGAGCGACAAATGGTCGATGCCATTTTACTATCCAAACTGGATTAACGACATGTGGCGCATAATGGGTCATATATTCTACTGCGACCGTAACCATTTCTGCATTGAAGCAGCCAAGAGTTTCAAACTTGATGAAATCAAGGCATTTCTTAACGAGCGAGGCATCGGGCTTTATGACACCGGCAGCCGTGTGATAAGGCTGAAGGGCAATGCATCGGACAAATATCTGGAGATAAGCCGAAGCATCGACCTGAACAGTTTTCTGGAGCGCTACCCCACCCTACAAGCAGTTGTAACCACCGGCGAGAAAGCCGCAAGTGTGGTATCGGCACTTACCGGCACCGAACTGCCACCGATGGGAGGCAGTGCAAGCTTTATGTTCGGCGGACGCACTGTGACCCATTACCGGATGCCGTCGAGCTCACGCGCATATCCCATGAAGCTGGAACGCAAAGCCGAATACTATCGGCAAATGTTCACAGCCACAGGAGTGATATGATTTGGCAATATATAGTATTGTCAATTATTATTGCTAATTTTGCAAATGAAAGCATTGGCGTCTGCCATAAGCTCACAATAAATAAGATATGGATGTACTGACAATATTCGAATGGTTCCAGGCAAACCTGAACTACGCGACAATAACACTTTTGATGGCAATCGAGAGCTCGTTTATCCCGTTTCCGTCAGAGGTAGTGGTTCCACCGGCCGCCTACTTTGCGATGCACAACAACAATTTGAACATCTATCTGGTAGTAGTGTTTGCCACCATCGGAGCATTGATAGGAGCATCGATAAACTATGCGCTGGCCTATTGGATTGGGCGTCCGATAGTTTACCGCTTTGCCAACAGCCGCATCGGGCATATGTGTCTGATCGACCAGGCGAAGGTTGAAAAAGCCGAAGCCTACTTCGACCGTCACGGGGCCTTCTCAACGTTTATTGGGCGGCTTATTCCGGCAGTGCGTCAGCTGATATCGATACCGGCAGGGCTTGCACGGATGCATTTCGGTAAATTCACACTCTACACATCGCTTGGAGCTATGCTGTGGAACATTGTGCTGGCAACGCTTGGCTACTGGCTGAGCCTGTTTGTGGCACAGGACGAACTTATGAATCAGATTGAGCACTATAACCATTATCTGTCGATAGCCGGCTACTGCATAGCCGCGGCAATAGTGTTGTTTATAGTATATCAAGGAATAAAGAAGAAATAACGAAGAAGAAATAATTTGACATGTTAGTATCACCATCACTGTTATCGGCCGATTTCGGCAATCTGGAACGCGACGTCAAGATGATTAATGCCACCGATGCCACGTATATCCACATCGACATAATGGACGGAGTGTTTGTGCCTAACATATCGTTTGGCTTTCCGGTACTGAAATATATTAAGAAAGCCGCCGAGAAACCACTCGACGTTCATCTGATGATAGTGGAGCCTCAGAAGTTCATAAACGAAG
>JBJEKE010000097.1:0-4375 GCA_051878475.1 Muribaculaceae bacterium
CCCGTTCCCACCAAATTTTTTACCAACATTTTTATGCTCTATAACATAAAATTTTTCAACAAAATTTACATCATATTGATTATCAATATATTAAGTGCAAAATAATATTTATTCAGCTTGACTAAAAAATCTCAAAATTCGTCAAATCGAATCTATGTAGGCGTTGGCTATCCTTGTCCTTGCGAGGTAAAAGATATAGGGCCATCAAGCAAATCGTAGCCTGAAACCTCCATTTTCCGGCAATAAATCATTCCCTGCGACAGTGCATACAGTGTATTTCCCACAAAAGCAATTTTACTCACCGAACGGCCTGTGGGCGTCAGAATTGCGCGCACTCGGCCATTATGGTCGCACACTTGAATGCCCAATGAAGTGGCCACATACAAGTTTCCCAGAACATCGAACAGCATCGGCCCAACTTCTGTGGGCGACTCGCCATAATCGGGATGCAGACAATAGAAAGGTTCGCCCAGTGTGAGGCTTCCTCCATCAACTACATATTGAGTAAGCCAGTTGGAATGGGGTGTTGATTGCACGATTGTCAGCCAATCAGGTGATATAGCGAAATGGATTCCCATGGCATCGATACTACCTATCTTTATATGCTCCGGCAATTTAGGTTCATTAAATAGCGTGTCGGCTGCCGCGGAATATGCCGAAACGACTTGCCATGAATTTTCATCGTCTAGAATTGTCGAAAGCATATCGTTTGATGAATGTGGCTTCGCAACAGGTTCGGGCCAGCCTTCCCATAGAAATTCCATAGCGCTCTTGAAGGCTTGAGTTCCATAGTATATGCTATGTCCTCCATCGTCCCACGACACACCAACTTGATAACCGGAAAAAGAAAGCGCAGAATACATAAGCTGATTATATTCCCACCAGCTGCCGAAAAGGGGATTCCATGCATCATTTTTGCCGTCCTGGAGGAATATACGAAGCCTTTGCGGCTCAGATTTTCGGATAACAGCCGGCAATTGATGTCCACCTCGCATTGAGACAAAGGTTCCAACTGCAGAATACACCCTGGAAAACAAATCAGGGCGGAACCACGCTGCAGCAAATGCGCAGATGCCTCCACTACTCGCCCCCGCAATGGCATGGTCATCGGCATGCGGTGATATCAACACAATTCGTCCGTCGTCAAGTTTCAGCCCCTGAACTTTCGGCAAAATTTCCGACTCAATGAAATCAGCCCAGGTAGGGCTTAAAGTATCGAACTCACGGCATCGATTATATCGCAACACACGTCCATCAGCATCTTTAACCACCCCTGGATTTATGAAAATTGCTATTGTTACAGGCACACGGCCATCTGAGATAAGTGTATCCAGTTTAGCAGGGGCATCGAAAAGAGGTCCATCCATACATACGAGCAGACATGCCGGAGAGTTGCCATCGTATTGATGGGGCACATAAACGGAAAGTTCGCGGGAAGTGCCAGGATAAATGGTACTGGCATCATGAATCATATTAATCAGTATTCCTTTTGGAATGGCTGCCATCGGACAAAAAGTGAAAAATGCGAAGAACAACGCACAAGTAAATGCCAATCGTGACTTCATTGCATGGAAAAGATTTAAGCAGTTAAACATTACTTTTGCACGTAAAGATACGGAAACAGTTGTGAAAACAGAAGAAAAGAGTCATACAAAGAGCCAGAAAATGAAAAAGTGTGGCCCCGATGATGGAGTCACACTTTAATATTGTAGAAACAGATATTAGCTTATTCGGCCTTTGCTGGAGCTTCAGCAGCAGGAGCTGCTTCGGCCTTAGGAGCTGACTTGCGCGAGCGACGGGTCTTAGTAGCTTTCTTGGCAGCTTTTTCGCCGAGCATGTTTTCGTTGTAGTCAACGAGTTCAATAAAACAAGTCTTAGCGTTGTCACCGAGGCGGTTGCCAGTCTTGAGGATACGGGTGTAACCTCCCGGGCGGTCGGCAATTTTCACAGAAATGTTATTGAAAAGTTCTGTTACGGCTTCCTTATTCTGCAGGTAGCTGAACACGAGACGGCGATTAGATGTGCTGTCTTCTTTAGCACGGTTGATGATAGGTTCGGCATAGATACGCAATGCTTTGGCCTTAGCAAGAGTGGTGAAGATTCTCTTATGCATGATAAGGGAAATCGTCATGTTAGCAAGGAGGGCATCACGATGACCTTTCTTACGTCCTAAGTGGTTGAATTTTTTATTATGTCTCATCGTTTATTACTCTTTATCTAATTTATACTTCGAAATATCCATTCCGAACGAGAGGTGTAAATTAGCAAGGAGCTCGTCGAGCTCGGTGAGCGATTTACGTCCGAAGTTGCGGAATTTTAACAGGTCGGTCTTATTGAACTGAACGAGTTCACCAAGGGTTTCCACTTCAGCAGACTTAAGGCAGTTGAGGGCACGAACTGAGAGGTCCATGTCGACGAGCTTAGTCTTGAGAAGCTGACGCATGTGGAGCACTTCCTCATCAAATTCCTCTTCACCTTCAGTTTCGTTGGTTTCGAGGGCGATTTTCTCGTCGGAGAAAAGCATAAAGTGATAGATGAGGATTTTAGCAGCTTCAGTAAGAGCGTCTTTAGGATGGATAGAACCGTCGGTGGTGACTTCGATAACCAGTTTTTCGTAGTCGGTTTTCTGTTCAACGCGGTAAGGTTCCACGAAGTACTTCACGTTAACAATAGGAGTGTAGATTGAGTCGATTGCGATGATGTCGACAGAATCGTGAGGAACATCATTTTCGTCGGCAACAACATAGCCACGTCCTTTGTTGATAGTGAAATCCAATTGGAAATTAGCGCTAGGATCCAAATGACAGATGACCAAATCGGGGTTCAGGACTTCGAATCCGGAAAGCGATTTGCCAAGGTCACCGGCTCTAAAGACATCTTGCTGCCCCGAAACCTTAACAGAAGCACGTTCGCCTTCGGCATCGTCGTTGATATGTTTGAGTCTGATTTTCTTCAGATTCAAGATGATGTTTGTTACATCTTCCTTGACGCCGGGAATGGTGGAGAATTCGTGGGCTACGCCATCGATTCTGATGGAGGATATTGCAAAGCCTTCGAGTGAGGAGAGCAATATACGACGTAAAGCGTTGCCGACGGTAACACCATAACCAGGCTCCAATGGACGGAATTCGAATTTGCCAAAGGAGTTGGTGGCTTCCAACATTAATACTTTGTCGGGTTTTTGAAATGCTAATATAGCCATGGATCTTAATAGATTAATTATTTAGAATACAACTCAACAATCAGTTGTTCCTTGATGGTTTCAGGGATGTCTTCGCGCTGTGGGAGGTGAAGGAACTTTCCAGCCTTAGCTGATTCGTCCCATTCGATCCAAGGATACTTGCTGTGGTTGAAACCGGCCAAGTTATCGGCGATAACTTCGAGCGATTTAGATTTTTCGCGCACTGCAACGATTTGTCCAGGCTCTACCTTATAAGAAGGGATGTTAACCACCTTGCCATCAACAGTGATGTGACGGTGAAGGACAAGCTGACGGGCAGCAGGACGAGTGGGCGCAATACCGAGACGGTAAACGATGTTGTCGAGACGCGATTCGAGCAATTGGAGAAGAATCTCACCGGTGATACCTTTCATGCGAGAGGCTTTCTCGAAGAGGTTGCGGAATTGTTTCTCAAGAACGCCATAAGTATATTTGGCTTTCTGTTTTTCTCTCAACTGAGTACCATATTCAGATGATTTTCTTCTTTTGTTGGCGCCATGCTGACCCGGAGGGTAATTTTTCTTTGCAAGGACCTTGTCATCACCGAAAATGGGTTCTCCGAACTTACGGGAGATTTTGGTTTTAGGACCAGTGTATCTAGCCATTTTGAAATACTTTTAATAATTAAAGTTTAATGTGCTAAGAAAGTGCAGCCGCGATTACAGAGAGGCGTATATTTGTAATCTATTCACTTTAGATAGCAGAAAAATTAAGAAAAATTTAATTAAGTGCAGGTGAGCAATGATTATACTCTTCTACGCTTGGGAGGACGGCAACCATTGTGTGGAAGTGGAGTAACGTCGATTATTTCGGTTACTTCAATACCGGCGCCGTGAATGGTACGGATAGCTGATTCGCGGCCGTTACCAGGACCTTTAACATAAGCTTTAACTTTGCGGAGACCGAGGTCGTATGCCACTTTGGCACAATCCTGGGCAGCCATCTGTGCTGCATAAGGAGTGTTCTTCTTAGAACCACGGAATCCCATCTTGCCTGCCGACGACCAAGAGATAACCTGGCCTTCACTGTTAGCGAGGCAAACGATAATGTTGTTGAAAGAAGAGTGTACGTGGAGCTGACCGTTTGCGTCAACCTTAACATTTCTCTTCTTAGCTGCGACTGTCTTTTTTGCCATACTTTAATATTATTTAGTAG
>JBJEKE010000098.1:0-4361 GCA_051878475.1 Muribaculaceae bacterium
GAGCCTTCGTCGTCTTGCCGTAACTTTTACTTATGTCGTTAACCGAAACGATAGTCATTGCAGCGATTACTGGAATTTTACATCACCATACATGCCCCGCTTGATGAGTCCGTCGTTGGCAACCTCTATCTTTATGGCATACACCAGATTGGCGCGTTCGTCGCGGGTTTGGATTGTCTTGGGTGTGAATTCAGCCTTGTCAGATATCCATGCCACCCGGCCGGTGTATTCATGGCGGCCATCCTTGCCGGTGTCGGCATACACTCGTACGTTTTGCCCGATTTTCAATGTTGTGAGCTGGTCGGCAGTAATGTAGGCTCTGAGTTTCATAGCCTTAAGGTTGCCTACCTTGAACAGTGCTTTTCCTGGAACAGCATATTCGCCGGGCTCGGCATATTTGGTGAGAATGGTTCCGTCGATGGGGCTTGTGATAACCGATTTGCGAATCTGGTCGGCAGTCTGCTCACGCTGCGCGTCGATGCTTTGGCTTTGGTTGTCGATGCTGCTGTTGTTGCCCGAAATCTGCTCGGATGTGGCAGCCAGCTGTCGGCGTAGCACCTCTATCTGGTAGCCGATGTCGTCAACCTGTTTCTGAGTGGCGGCCTTTGCCTTGAGCAGGCGTTCGAAGCGTTCTTTTTCGCGTTGCAGATTGCTTATTTGCTGCTTTATCGAAGCCACTTGCCGGCTTTCGTCGAGCTGCTTGCTGCGTGTGGCCGATTTCGAAGCTTCGAGCTGACGGCTTTTCAGCGACAGCTGTATGGTGTCGATATATCCCAGTTCGTCGCCAATGCTCACATCCATTCCTTCTTCTACGTTGAATTGCAGAATCTCGCCGGTGGCTTTTGCCGATACAATCACTTCGGTGGTTTCAAACACACCCGAGGCATCGTAGTCGTTGTTGCCTGAGTTGCACGCGGTCAGTAGTAGTGCACCCAGTGCGATGATAGATAATTTGTTTGCCATATATTTTGAATGTATTGTTTTTATTGGTTGAGGTTGGTTTTCAGTTCGTAAATGCTTTTCAGCATCTCTATTTCGTGGGTAGTGCGCTGTGTCAGTGCATTGTTCTCTTCGGTGATTTCACGCAGCAGGTCGTTAACGTCGATAATGCCGTTTTCAAGTTTTGCCTCGGCCGATTGGCGTATCGATGTGCGAAGCTCAACTATTTCGGAGTCGTCGGCAAGCATCGAGCGGTATCGTTCAATTTCGGAACGCGACGACGAGGTTTTCAGAGAGTTGTTAAACAGAAACACATCTCTTGCGTTGTCAATTTCGTTGATTGCCACTGCCAGTTTGCTCTTTTCACGGCTATGGGTGTAGAGGCTGCTTATGTTCCAACTTAACTTCAGTCCCACAATGCCGTTAAGTGTCCATTTGTGGTCAAACATTGCTTCGAACGAGTCCAATCCCGGATATCCATAATAGCCTTGGGCAAAAGCGCTCAACTGTGGCCTGATAGATGCGTCGAGTTGCTTCATGCGGGCTTGTGTGTATCGTTTTTGGGCGTCGAACAGTTGCAGTTCTGGACGCATTACGGAGTTGTCGGCAGGAATATCGGCAGTTGGGGTGGAAAGGTTGCTGTCGATTGCAGTGCCGATGAATATGCCGAGCATCTTCAGGTAGCTATCGCGCGATGAAATCAATTCGGTACGTTGTTGTCCGGCTTTCAGTAGCTCGGCTTTTACGGCATCAGCATCGGCTTGCAGAGCAGTGCCGCCGTCGGCCATTGCCTGAAGTTTACGGTGGTTGTCGGCAAGTAGTTGTCGGTGACTGTCGTTAAGCTTTATGCGGTCGTTAAGCAGCAGAATGCCGAAATACAGGTTGTTCACACGGTCGCGAAGCTCGTAGAGATCCACATCGTTTTTCAGCCGGTTCACTTCGCTCTCGGCGCGAGCGGTTTTTTTTGCCGAACCGGTGTTACCGCCATCATAAATCACTTGGCTCACATCGATGACCACTTTATATTGGTCGTGTTTGAGTCCGGCAATATCGTATCCACTAGCCGACAGGATATTCTTAAATGCCTCGGGATATTCCATCACATCGGATTGGAGTGTTGCCTGTGCACCAAGCGACAGTTGTGGCAGATAGTTCTTGCCCAGATTCTCCACTGTGAGGTTTGTGGTGGAATTAATTAGGTCGTAGCGCTTTATCAACGGGTAATTGTCCTGTGCCATCTGTTGACATTGGTCAAGGGTGTATTGGGCATGGACAGTCATTGATGCCAGTGTGGCGATGATGACTGACATTCCCAACTTGATGAATCGTGTTATTGGAGTTCTTGAGACCTTCATTTTGTTTATGCGGTATTTCGTATTTGTTTCGATGCAAAATTATAGAGCAATAGCAAAGCCCACAATGCCTGTTTATGTCATAAATTGAGCAAAATCGCTCAACTTTGCCAAATATAGCATAAAAATTGCCGATTATTGAGAAAAGTGCGATATATTTGTTGCGTTCAGTGCGATAATTATAAATGTGAGTGATTTATGATAAAAGGGAAGGCTGGAATAGTGTTGTGCACCTCGGGCACGCGTGAAATACTGATTAGCGGTTGGCTTCATAAAATTGACGAGGGAACGATATTAATGGTATCACCGATGATTCCTTTAATTGAGGTGAGCCGTGGTGCTGATTACACAGAGTTGCAGCTTCTCGCCGATTTTGATGTGATATACCCCATAGTGAAGACTGTCATTAGCCGCGAGTTCATAATAAAGGTGCGTAATAATCCATACATAGTGGCCGATAACGATGATATTGAACTATTCATTAAAAGTAAGGATGCTATTGATAGCCTTCGATGTCAGTTGAACTCTATCGCCAAAGCTGATGAGATAAAGATTCTGGAACAACTGTTAAGGTTAAAGTTCCAAGAGACGATTCTGATGTTTTATTATCGCTTCTACAAATCGTTGGTTCTTGGCAATGTGGGAAATTACAGAAAAGTAGATATTGTGGTTTCCAGGTTTGCATTCCTTGTAAGTCAGTATTTTAGCGAGAATAGAAGCGTGGAATACTATGCTGGGCAACTGAATATATCCCCCAGCCATCTGACACGACTGGTGAAGAAGTGCATTGGTCGCACACCATCGGAGTGGATTGCTTCGGTAACGGTGGTTAATGCCAAGCTGCTGTTGATGCAGAACGATATGAGTATTAAAGAGATTGCCGAGGCATTGCATTTCCCTGAGCAATATACCTTTCGTAAATATTTCAAGCATCACGTGGGAGTGTCGCCAAAAGAGTTCCGCCTTCAGAGCAAGCGCAATTCGTGATTGTCGGTTTTCGCTCTGTCTATGGCATGTTTTTGTGATATATATGCTAATTTTGCAATAAAATAGATAAATATGCGAACACTTTTTACCATAATCCTTTCGGCACTGTGCTGCATTGGCATGAAACCCTGCACTTCGGCCATTGTATCGGGAAAAATAACCAAGAGCGGACGGGTGCTTATGTGGAAGCATCGCGACACCGGCAAGGAGGATGGTAAGGTTGAGCGTATCGAAGCCCGAAATGGCCGAATGACATATGTGGCCGTTTTCGATGCAATCGACCGGAAGAACCGTGAGGCATGGGCCGGAATGAACACTGCCGGATTCGCGGTGATGAACACAGCCTCTTACAATCTCAAGAACGACAAAGTGAAGGACAAGGATATGGACAAGGAGGGGCTGCTGATGACTGTTGCGCTTGGAACTTGTCGCACTGTCGACGATTTCGAGCAATTGCTGCAGACTTATCATCGTCCTATGTATGTTGAGGCAAATTTCGGTGTTGCCGATGCCCAGGGCAATGCTGCGTATTTCGAAACAAACAATTACTCCTATACCCGAATCAACCT
Source organism: Muribaculaceae bacterium (assembly GCA_051878475.1). GTDB lineage: Bacteria > Bacteroidota > Bacteroidia > Bacteroidales > Muribaculaceae > SFRY01. The sequence goes on from JBJEKE010000098.1 coordinate 3,848, forward strand.
TAGTGATGCCGAAACCGGGGCGTTGGTGCGCACCAATTATTCCCACACCGGACGCACCGACGATGGCTATGGCTATATTCGCGAAGCCAATGCCAACTATCTGCTGGCTCCTCACATTGCTGCCCGCGACATTGTGCCTGCCACGTTCACCGAGGAACTGTCGCGTTCGTTCTATCATTCGCTTATGGACCGCGATTTTTCGCAGATGGGGCTACAGTGGATTGTCGACCAGGATTTTATTCCGCGTCGCAGGTCAGTGGCAACTATAGTGTTTGAGATGCCGGCTCCGGGCGAGGACCCTTCGCTCACTACAATGTGGATTGGGCTCGGCTATCCGCCCTGTAGCGAAATAAGAGCTGTGTGGTGCACTCCCGATGGTTTGCCAGATGAACTTCGTGGCACATTGTCTAACGGTCATTCGCCATTGTGCGACCGTACTGTGGAAATGAAGCACAAGGTTTTTCCCATAAAACGAGGCAACGGCCAGTCGTATCTTAACATTTCGTTGCTTTAC
>JBJEKE010000099.1:0-4335 GCA_051878475.1 Muribaculaceae bacterium
TTGCTCCGAAATAAGCCAGCTCGGCAGCCTCTTCAAAGTGGAGCGTGTGAACCGGGGTGGTGTCGGGCACATAGCGCGGGTCGTTGTTGTGCATGCCGTCGATATCGGTCCAGATTTCTATCTCCTCGGCATTGATGGCGGCTCCTATGAGCGATGCGCTGTAGTCGCTGCCACCGCGCTGCAGGTTGTCGACTTCACCGTAGGCATTGCGGCATATGTAACCTTGGGTGATGTAGATGTCGGCGTCGGCATGCTTTTCAAGCTGGGCGTTGATCTTCTGCTTTATGTATTGGCTGTCGGGCTCTCCGTTTTTGTCGGTACGCATGAATTCAAGCGCCGGGAGCAAAACCGATTTTATCCCTTTCGATTGGAGGTAAAGGTTCATCATGGCTGTCGACATCAGTTCGCCTTGCGACAGTATCTCTTTCTCCTCAAACAGGGTAAAGATGTCCTTTGTGAACGAACGGATGTAGTTAAAGCAAGCCTTGATTTCCTTAACGGCATCATCTTTGAAGTTTGAATCGCTGAACAGCTCGTCGACAGTTTCCTGATAATGCTTTTCCAGATTGTTGATGGTTTCCTTGGCGCCGTCGGTATTCTTCTTATAAAGATAATCGGATATTTCGACAAGTGTATTTGTTGTACCCGACATTGCCGACAGCACTATTATGTTTTTGCCTCGTTTTGATATCAACTCGGCTACGTCCTTGATGCGTTGGGCTGAACCTACTGAGGTTCCCCCGAATTTCAATACTCTCATTTATTGGTAATTATATATTTTTTTTCAGATGAATTTGGTGCAAAATTACTTATTTTTCAATCCACGACAAATAATCTGTGCCCATGTCGATGATTTTTTTTGCTTCACATTTCAGTATGCGCCCGGGGAATTCCTCCACCAGCGATATGTTGTGGGTGGCCATCAGTATGGCTGTCCCTGACCGCGATATCGAGCTCAACAGCGATATAATCTGGTGCCCGGTTTCAGGGTCGAGGTTACCGGTAGGCTCATCGGCGAGTATCAGCAGCGGGTCGTTGAGCAATGCTCGTGCTATCACTATGCGCTGTTGCTCGCCTCCCGACAGTTCGTGGGGCATCTTGTACGATTTGTTGCTCATCCCCACCTTTCTCAGCACTGTCTCTATGCGCTCGTCGATTTCCCGCTTGTCGCGCCAGCCGGTTGCCTTGAGCACAAACAGCAGGTTGTCGTACACCGAGCGGTCGGTAAGTAGCTGGAAGTCTTGAAACACAATGCCGATTTTGCGCCGGAGCATCGGCACATCCTTGCGGCGTATGGTGCGCAGGTCGTAGCCGAACACTGTGGCTTCGCCGTTCTCGATGGGTATTTCGCAGTACATCGACTTTATCAGCGTGCTTTTGCCGCTGCCCACCTTGCCTATCAGATACACAAATTCGCCTTGTGATATCTTTAGGCTAACATCCTTGAGAACTATCAGCTCCTGGCGCGACAGCTCCACATTTCTGTAATCTACGATGCTCTCCATTTAGTTTGCGCTTTTATGTGATTATCCTTTATGGCGCTTCTGAAGTTCTTCTGCAAGTTCTTCAATGCGATGTCCCTTCGAGGTGAGGAGCACTATCAGGTGGTATATAAGGTCAGATGCTTCGTATATCAGACGATCGTCAGTGCCGTTGGTGGCCTCAATCACAGTTTCTACAGCTTCTTCTCCCACTTTCTGGGCCATACGGTTAACTCCGCTCTTGAACAGCGATGTGGTGTACGAACCCTCGGGCATCTCGGCGTGGCGCTTGCTGATAAAGTCCTGCAGATAGCTCAGGAATTCAATTCCGAAGCTATTGTCGTCGTTGAAGCAGGTGGCAGTGCCTCGATGGCACACCGGGCCTTCCGGAATTGCCTTGACAAGCAGAGTGTCGTTGTCGCAATCCACCTCTATGCTCACTACGTTCAGAAAGTTGCCGCTTTCCTCGCCCTTGGTCCACAGTTTGTTGCGAGTACGGCTATAGAATGTCACCTTGTTGGTGCTCAGCGTTTTTTCGTATGCTTCTTCGTTCATAAATCCCAGCATGAGCACATTTTTGGTGCGTGCATCCTGAATGATTGCCGGGACGAGTCCGTTCATTTTTGCAAAATCCAATGCCATAATTGTTTCTTGGTGTTATTTATACACTTTTCGTGTAGCTATGTTGTTTTGTTCAAGATATTTCTTCAGTTGCTCCACCGATATTTCGTTGAAATGGAATATGCTGGCAGCAAGTGCTGCATCGGCATGTCCTGTGTTGAACACGTCGACGAAATGCTCCATCCGCCCGGCGCCCCCCGACGCTATTATCGGTATCTCGAGTTCTTGGTGTAAGCGGCTTAACGATTTGCACGCAAAGCCCTCTTTCACGCCGTCGTGGTTCATGCTGGTGAACAGTATTTCGCCGGCACCGCGTTCCTGTGCCTCATGTGCCCAATCAAACAGGGTGCGGTCGGTGCTCTTGTGCCCTCCGTTAACGTAGCAGTGCCATTGGCCGTCGCTCTCGAGCTTGGCATCGATAGCCACAACACACACTTGCCGCCCGAATGCTCCGGCTATTTCGTCGATAAGCCCGGGATTATTCAGTGCCGACGAATTCACCGAAACTTTGTCGGCTCCGGCGTTGAGCAGTGTCGACACATCATCCACACTCCCAATGCCGCCTCCTACTGTGAACGGTATACTCAGATTCTCGGCAACACGGCGAACCATTTGCACAAAAGTTTTTCGCCCCTCGAGCGAGGCGGTGATGTCGAGAAACACCAGTTCGTCGGCCCCCTCATCGCTATAGCGCTTGCCAAGTTCCACTGGGTCGCCTGCATAGCGGAAATTCTCGAAATTGATGCCTTTCACCGTTTTGCCGTCTTTTACATCGAGGCATGGTATGATTCGTTTAGCCAACATTGCCGCTATCGTTTTTGCTTGTTGTAGTTATAAATGTCGTTGCTGGTGATGTAGCCTTCGTAGATGGCTTTGCCCACTATCACTTCGGGCAATCCTAGCTCGGCAAGTGCTTCAATGTCGCTTATGCTGCGCACTCCGCCGCTGGCTATCAGGAATATGCCTTGGCACTTTTTTGTGATTTCCCTATAGAGATTCAACGAAGGACCTTTGAGCATGCCGTCGCTTTCAATGTCGGTGCTGATAACCTTCTTCACCCCCATAGCCATGTAGTGCTCTATGAAGGGGATAACCTCTTCCTTGCTGTCATGGGTCCATCCGTTTGTGGCTATTTTCCCTTTGTTGGTGTCGGCGCCCAGAATTATCTTTTCGTTTCCGTAAATGTCGAGCCAATGACGGAACAGCAACGGATTCTTCACTGCTATGCTGCCACCGGTAATCATTTTTGCGCCGCTTTCAAAGGCTATGCGGGCATCGTCGTCGCTTTTAATGCCGCCACCGAAATCGATAGTGAGCGAAGTCTTCGACGCCACGGCCTCAAGCTCTCGGTAATTTACAATGTGGTGCGAGATTGCTCCGTCGAGGTCGACTATGTGGAGCCGTCGGCATCCGTTATCCTCGAGCTGGCGTGCAACATCAACAGCCGATGCATTATACTCTTTTTTAGTCGAGTAGTCGCCCTGCGACAGTCGTACGCATTTGCCTCCAATTATATCGATTGCCGGTACTATTTCTGTTGTCATAACGATATGAATTTTCTAAGGATTTCCTCGCCGAGCTTGCCGCTTTTCTCAGGGTGGAACTGTGTGGCAAAGAAATTGTCCTTGTTTAATATGGCACTGAACTTGCAAATGTATTCAGTGGTGGCTATGGTGTTGGCACACACCGGCGCATAGTAACTGTGCACGTAGTACACGTATTCACCGCTAAAGTCGCTGGGTATCAGCAGCTCGTTGTTCACTTCAATGCTGTTCCATCCCATATGCGGTATTTTCATCTCCTGACAATGGCTGTTGTCGAATCGCCTTACATCGGTGTCGAAAATGCCGAGGCATTCGGTGTTGCCTTCTTGCGAACTTCGGCATAGAAGTTGAAGCCCGATGCATATGCCCAACACCGGTTGTGTGAGGCTTTTTATGATTTCATCGAGATGCTGTTGGCGAAGGTAGCTCATGGCCACCGATGCTTCGCCTACTCCCGGAAATATCACTTTGTCGGCGCTGCGTAGCTGCTGCTCGTTGTCGGTTACGGTTGCTTCTATCCCTATGCGTGCCAAGGCACACTTTACAGAATAAACATTGCCTGCATTATATTTTATAATCGCGACTTTCATGCTCTTGGTTAAAGCTGTTGCTTTAAAGTCGCAAATATAGCAATTTGTCGCATTTGAGGCAAATTTTATGCCAATTTAATTAATAAATATGGCATATTG
>JBJEKE010000100.1:0-4288 GCA_051878475.1 Muribaculaceae bacterium
CACTTCTGGATTGGCTACATGGCGGCTGCCGCGTGCTTTGAACAGCACTTTCGAGTCGTACCAGGTCTTGCCTTTGTCGTCGCTGAACGACATTGAGTAGCCGCTGGTCGATGCTACGCTCACCATACGGCCGTTCTGTAGCTCGTAAACACGCCCATATCCGCCTCCGCTGATGGTGAGCACTCGCGACGAGATGTCCCAGAACAGACGTGAGCGGTTGTAAGGCTCGAATGTGGCGGCAATGATGCCTGATGTGGCGATGATGGCCAGTGCGATTATTGTGAGAAACCGTTTCATGATTGTTTTACTGTGTTTTTATTTGAGGAATACGATTTTTCGGCGAATGCCGGTGCCGTCGGCCATTGTCACGGCCACAATCCCGATGCCCGATGTGGGCACTTGCAGGAATGAGGCCGAAGCGCCGGGATGCTCCGATGCTATCTTGGTGCCGTTGAGCGAAAACACTTCTACCGAGTGGATGTCGGCAGGTGCTTCCACACATAGCACTCCGCCATGTGCCGTGATGGCAATGTCGGCCGTGCTGTTGACAATTGATGGAGTTTCTACACTCGATGGCACTCCCAGACGTAACTGAGGCCACGAATAAGAGTTGGCTTTGCCCGTAGGCAGCACTGTCTCGCAAGCCGGGATGGTGATATATTCGATGTCGGAAGCGCGACGGTTGCGCACTGCCACGTTGGCACGGATGGTTTGCGATGCATCGGGAGCCGATGCCAGTCCCAGCACGCTCCATGGAATGGCGGCTTCGATGTCGTAGTACACCGATTTTACGTTGGTCTCCAGTATTATGGCCGAGGTGTCGTCGTCCTTCACCCATTTTCCACCGCCCGAGGTGCCCACGTTCTCGCCGTGTCGCAGTTCAACGGAGCCGTCGATGTTAAAGAATATGTGGTACATTCCGGCCAGCGGATAGTCGTTGCAGGCATTGTTCATGTCGAGCGACAGATACACGCCGTCGTTGTCCGATTTGTCGCTGGTTATGGTGGTATCGACCACTCGGGCAGCCAGGTACAGATACTGGTTGTCGTAGAGGAAGTCGGCGATAGTGCGTTTGCGGTCGCTGTTGGCCATCAGTATTTGCTGAGCCATGCGGAATGTGTAGTTGTCGGCTGTGCTGACTGTGCCGTCGAGGTTAGGAGTGCCGTAGTTGGCTTCGATGTAGCGCAGAGGGCGTCCTTTAATCATGTTGATGGCGTTGCCGGTCTTGTCGTCGCCAATCGAGCCGATAGCCATAACCGAATTGTCACCGCGTATATACGACACCGAGTTCCACAGCGAGTGGGCGCTGGTGCTTAGGCCGAATGGCTCGGTGATACAATGGAAGTTTCGGGCATCCTTGTCGCCCACGGCAACAAACATGTCGAAGTAGCTTTCGCCCACTCCGTTGCGGCCGTAGTTGCCTTGCCACGAGGCGATGGTCTCATCGTCGCCGAGGCGGCGCAGATAAGGTGCAGCCGAGATGTTGTCGGTAGCGTCGGTCGACGGATCCTTGAAAATCATCTGGCGGTCGGGGTCGTTACCAATCACAGCGCTTGCCTCTCTCCAGTTTTCCTCGAGAGTGCAGCGCACGGTGGTTGCGCGGAAGCCGGAATAGCCCGAATGGCCGTAGTCTTCTATTATAACCACTATTTCGCCGGCATCGGTGATGATGGGCACCGGCATGCCGTCGCGGCAGCCTGCGCGGAATGATACCGTTTCGGGGGTGCTCCAGGTGAGGCCTTTGTCGAATGAACGACACACTGCGATGCGTTGTTCATTCGATGAGGTGTAGATGCTTTCGTCGGCAAAGTAGCAATGGATTTCGCCCGAGGGGAGTTCGAGGAAACATGGTTCCCAACAACCGTTCTCTCCCTTGTAGTCGGCATCGAAGATGAAAATCGGATCGCTCCAGGTGACACCGTTGTCGGTGCTTCTGACGGCGCGGATTCCGAAGTGGCGGTCGGACGAATATGGGGTGTTTGGGCGTGGGTTGTATCCCACGATGATGGTGCCGTCGGCAAGTTGGATGGCGTCGGGCACGGCATTGTTGATTGCACTTGGATTTTGGGCAACCACCACGGGCGATGTCCACGAAGTTCCGAAATTGGAGCTGAACGACACTCTGACACCGCTTGGCGAGCCGTATGTTTCAGCTACGGCCATCAGACGCCCGTCCTGCAGCTCGATTATGCGGCTGTAGTTGCCGCTTTCGAACAGCACAGTCTGTGAGTTAACGTCCCAAAGCAACCGCGAAAAGTCGTAAGGCTCCTTGGTTGCTGCCCCGAGGGTTGCATATGAGGCTAACGAAAGTAAAGTAATGGCAATTGAATAGAGTTTGTTGTGGTTCATCGTTGCGATGTTTTTATTAATTAAAAGGGGGCAGAAACGCAAATCTGCCCCCTTCGGGTCAATGATTCTCGCTTATTAAAGAATACGTTGAAATTATTTTACGGTAACTGTAACCACGCAAGTCGATTCGAGTGTCAACTCAGGCTTTTCAGGATGTGAGCACACGAACTTGTAGGTGACAGGCTTTGTAAAGTCAACCTTTGTCTGTTCAGAAATCTGCTCAATGCCATCGATGTAAGGCACTTCGTTGGTGCTATAGAGGGTGAACTTAGGCGCTACGCTCGACAGGTCGCTTCCTGCAGGCACTTCGAGGTTGATTTCGTAGTAGCTGTAGTCGTACTCGGTGCGGGTGATTGTACCCTTCACGCCAAGGAGCTCAAATGTCTTGAACTCGCCGTAGTTGATGGTGTAGAGCGTATAGTTACGTTCCGAACCTTCATGCGAGCGAACGTTGATATCAAGCGGGTTGGCAAGATTATACTTGGTGCTGGATGCATATACCTTGCCGTCGATGCTGATTTCAGACATTTCCGATTCGATGTAGAATTTGAGTTTCTGGCTCAGCGATACGCTTGGAGTAGATGTTTTGTACTTGATTTTGCGAGGCAAAGCCAGCATCCAGTCGGTTTCGTTGACAGCGGTGGCAAACACTTCGTCGTACAAAACAGCCGGGGCCGAAATCTTGTCGATAGTGGTAACGTCATCAATCACCTTAACGTCGAAGGTATAGGTGTCGCGCTTGATGTCCTGACCTTCGTTTCCGTGGTTAGTGGCTACAACCACAACGGTGTAGGTGCCGGGAGTGCTGTAGGCATAGGTGAAGAGGCCTTTGTTGACCACCAATCCGTAGTTGCTCTCTTCGCGCATGTCGTAACGGTGATTGAGATCGCCTGTGTAAACCACAACATCGCTTGCCGAGCCGGTAAAGTGGATTTCCATTGACTCGTTGATGTTAAGAGTGGTCTTGTTAATGGAAACCGATGCAGTAGGCTGTTCTACCTCGTCGTCGCTGTTGCAGGCAACCAGAGCAAATACGGCCAGAATGCACAATATTGATTTTAATGCTTTTTTCATTGCAATAATGTTGTTATAAGTGATTAATAACCAGGATTCTGAGTAACGATACCGTTAGAGATGTCGATTTCGTTCTGTGGAATCGGGAATATTTCGTTAACACCTTTGCGGAAGTAAAGGCCACGCTTGTTGGAGCGAGAGTTGGCAAGGTCGGCAAGACATTCCTTGGCGCGTCCGGTGCGGACGATATCCCAGAAGCGGTCCCATTCGAATGCCAACTCAATGCGGCGCTCTTTCCAAATCTGGTCGCGGAGGTAACCGTAACCACCACCTATATAGAGAACTGTGGAGTTGTCGATTTTGTTGACCACCTTCTTGTTGCTGTTCAGGGCCTCAAGGGCTTCGGCGCGTCGGCCACACTCGTTGAGAGCTTCGGCGTAGGTGAGAACAACTTCGGCAAATCGCATCACGCGGCGGTTCTTGCCGTTGTCGCCGCCGTAGGTTGAGCGGTCTTTAACCGGGGTGTACCATTTCAGCGGCAGGTTGCGGCCTGAACCGATTTCGGTGTTCTGCATGTCGGGGGTAGTTTGGTGGTGACCAAGCACATACTGACGGCGAGCGTCGGTTCCGAAGATGGTGTTCATGCGTTCGTCGTTAGCCCACATTGTGGTGCTGGTAGAGAACAGGGTGTCGTAGATGTAACCGCCTTCGTTGGTGTCGCCCGATGTGCCGTCGCCCGATTCTTTGAACACGATTTCAAACACTGAACCCTTGCAGAATTCACCTTCAATCCAGAATTGTTCGTAATATGTAAGAGGGTTGTTAACGGCATCGCGGTATTCAAGAGAATAAGCGGTGCTCAGCTTGGCGATTTCGTAGTCGGGGCCTTCGTATGGGTCGCTGCCGGCATTGAGTGCCTTTGGCT
>JBJEKE010000101.1:0-4266 GCA_051878475.1 Muribaculaceae bacterium
AAGCCACAATGGCCGAGCACACCAGCAAACGCGACACCGGACGGCATCTTGTGGTTCTCGCCAAGAACAGTGTGGGATATCACAACCTGATAAAGTTGGTGTCGATGGCATGGACCGAGGGATTCTATTCGCATCCTCGAATCGACAAGGTAAATCTGGAGAAGTATCACGAAGGCCTGATAATATGCTCGGCATGTCTGGGAGGTGAGGTGCCACGGTTGCTCCAGGAGGACAGAGTGGATGAGGCCCGTGAGGTTATCCGCTGGTTTAAGGGAATATGGGGCGATGACTATTATCTGGAATTGCAGCGCCACAAGGCAACAGTGGAGCGCGCCAACCACGATGTGTATCCGCTACAGGTGAAGGTTAATAACCATCTGATAAAGCTTGCCGCCGAGGAGGGGGTGAAGCTGGTGTGTACCAACGACGTGCATTTTGTTAATGAGGAAGACGCCGAAGCCCACGACCGTCTTATCTGCGTGTCGACCGGCCGCAACCTTAACGACGAAAACAGAATGCTCTATTCGAAACAGGAGTGGATGAAGACACAGCAGGAGATGAACGACATATTTGCTGACATTCCCGAAGCGCTCTCCAACACTCTCGAAGTGTTGTCGAAAGTTGAGACATATACCATTGAGCACGGCCCTATTCTTCCTAATTTCCCTCTGCCTGACGGCTTCACCGACAATAACGACTATCTGCGTTATCTGGTTTATGAAGGGGCAAAGAAACGTTGGGGTGAACTCGATGAAGAGCACAAGGAACGAATCGACTTCGAGCTCGACACCATCAAGAACATGGGATTCCCCGGCTACTTCCTTATTGTGCAGGACTTTATCGCTGCTGCTCGCCGCATAGGGGTGTCGGTGGGCCCGGGTCGTGGATCGGCGGCTGGTTCGGCCGTGGCATATTGCCTTGGAATCACCCAGATTGACCCAATAAAGTACGACCTGCTGTTTGAGCGTTTTCTTAACCCCGACCGAATATCGTTGCCTGATATAGATATCGACTTCGATGACGACGGCCGTGCCGACGTACTGAAATATGTGACCGAGAAATATGGAGCCGAAAAGGTGGCTCATATTATAACTTATGGCACTATGGCTGCCAAATCGGCCATTAAGGACGTGGCGCGAGTGCAGCAGCTGCCGTTGCCGGTGAGCGACCGTCTGGCACGCCTCATACCCTCGAAACCCAACGATATGCCGACATTGCCAAACGGCAAGACGGCAAAAATCACTATTGCCAACTGCGTGAAGTTCTTCCCCGAGGTGAAGAAGGAGTACGACAGTGCTGATCCTAATGTGAGCAGTACAATGCACTATGCCGAGGCTCTTGAGGGGAATGTTCGCAACACCGGTGTGCACGCTTGCGGCGTTATCATCGGGCGCGACGATATCACCGATTGGGTGCCGGTGAGCACTGCCTACGACAAGAACGGCGATAAACTGCTCGTTACTCAGTACGAAGGCAGTGTGATTGAGTCGACCGGACTTATAAAGATGGACTTCCTTGGGCTCAAGACACTCTCGATTATAAAAGAGGCACTGAAAAACATCAAGCTGACCCATGGCATCGACCTTGATATCGACAATATAGATATCAACGATCGCAAGACCTATCAGTTGTATTGCGAAGGCCGTACAACCGGCACGTTCCAGTTTGAGTCGCCCGGTATGCAAAAATACCTCAAAGAGCTGCAGCCCAGTACTTTCGAGGACCTCATTGCCATGAACGCCCTGTATCGTCCGGGGCCAATGGGATATATCCCTGACTTTATTGCCCGAAAGCAAGGCCGTCAGCCCATTACTTACGATATTCCCATTATGGAGAAGTATCTGAAGGATACTTATGGCATTACAGTGTATCAGGAGCAGGTGATGCTTCTGTCGCGACTGCTTGCCGGATTCACCCGCGGCGAGAGCGACGGATTGCGCAAGGCGATGGGTAAGAAACTCATCGACAAACTGGCATCGCTGAAGCCTAAGTTTATCAACGGAGGCACCGAGCGCGGACACGACCCGAAAGTTCTTGAGAAAATATGGACCGACTGGGAAGCATTCGCATCGTATGCATTCAATAAGAGTCACGCTACATGCTACAGCTGGGTGGCATTCCAGACTGCATATCTGAAAGCAAACTATCCACCGGAGTATATGGCAGCGGTGCTGAGCCGCAATATCAGTGACATTGACAAGATAACCAAGTTTATGGACGAGTGCCGCTCGATGAAGATAGCGGTAAAGGGTCCAGATGTCAACGAATCGTACACCGAGTTCAGCGTTAACAAGAACGGCGATGTGCGTTTCGGTCTTGGCGGCATCAAGGGTGTGGGCATGAACTCGGTTCAGGCTATCATCGACGAACGTGCGGCCAACGGCCCGTTCAAGTCGATTTTCGACTTTGTAGAGCGCATTAATCTGAGTTCGTGCAACCGTAAGACTATAGAATCGCTTGCTGTGTCGGGTGCATTCGACTGCTTCACTGATATACAGCGCGAAGACTTCTTTGCGAAGAACCAGCGCGATGAATCGTTCTCCGAAGTGCTCATCCGCTACGGACAACGGTTTCAGAACGACAAGAACAGCAACACCAACTCGCTCTTCGGCCCAGCCGAGATGCTCCCAGTGGCGCATCCGTCGATTCCGAAGGCCGAGCGTTGGAACCATATTGAACGCCTTGAAAGGGAGCGAGAACTGGTGGGTATGTACCTGTCGGGGCATCCGCTTGACCCATACTATATGGAGGTGAACTACGGATGTAATACACGAATAGCTGAACTTCAGGACAAGATGGATGTGATTGACACCGAAATTACATTTGCCGGCCTGGTGGTGGAATATAATATACTGAACACAAAGAACGGATCTAAGTATGCCAAGATGAAGGTTGAGGATTACAGTGGCGTGGGCACTATTACGCTGTTCGGACAAGACTTCCTGAAATATGCCATGTTCGGAAATGTTGGGACCCCGATTTATGTGACGGCCCGGTATCAGCGCAACAAATATAAGCCAGAGCGGGTGGACCTGAACATCACCAACATACAGATGCTCGAGGAGGTGAAGGGCAAGCTTGTGCATAACTTGGAGATTTCCCTGGCGTTGAACGACGTGAATTCCGGTTTTACCAATCTGCTTGAGCAATCGCTTACCGACAGCACTGAAAACCGTGGCGACCTTCTAATCCGCCTTGTAGACCCCGATAAACGACGCGATGTGAAGTTGAAATCGGAGTATCGAATTCCAATTACTCGTAACCTGATTGATATGCTTGCCGAATTGGAATATACATTTAAGGTGAATGCATGAACCAATAACATAATATTAATTATTTACTGTAACATTTACAGCCATGAAACAAAACAAATTAGCCATTATTCCGGTAATGCTGTGCTTTTTCGCAATGGGTTTCGTCGACCTGGTGGGGATAGCAAGCAACTATGTCAAGTCCGACCTTGGTCTGAGCGATTCAATAGCCAATTTGCTTCCGTCGCTCGTATTTTTCTGGTTTCTGATTTTCAGTGTTCCCACAGGAATGCTGATGAACAAGATAGGCCGTAAACCCACAGTGATGTTGTCGCTGCTGGTTACGTTGGTGTCGCTTCTGCTGCCTCTTTTCAGCAATACATTTGCGGTGATGCTCATTTCGTTCTCGTTGCTCGGCATAGGCAATGCCTTGATGCAGACATCGCTCAATCCGCTGGTTTCGGCTATCATCAAAGGCGACAATCTGGCATCGACACTTACTTTCGGCCAGTTCATTAAGGCAATAGCATCGTTCTCGGCACCATATCTGGCGTTGTGGGGTGCAGTTGCAGCCATTCCGACATTTGGTCTTGGTTGGCGCGTGCTGTTCCTGATATTCCTTGTGGCAGGAGTGCTCTCGACGGTGCTTCTTGGTATCACTCATGTGGATGAAGAACCAAGCGACGGCAGCTCGTCGTTTGTCGATTGTGTCAAGCTTTTGAGCCGGCCAATAGTGCTGCTTTGCTTTTTGGGCATCATATGCCACGTGGGTATCGACGTGGGCACTAACACAACTGCACCGAAGATTCTGATGGAACGCCTTGGATGGACACTTAACGAAGCGGCGTTTGCCACCAGCCTATATTTCATATTCCGTACGGCTGGATGCCTTACCGGTTCGTTGATAATGCGAGTTGTTAAGCCGCGTATATTCTTTGCAGTGAGCGCCGCCATGATGGCAGCCTCGATGGTACTGCTCTTCGTCGGCACATCGGCAACAGCGCTGTATGTGGCC
>JBJEKE010000102.1:0-13475 GCA_051878475.1 Muribaculaceae bacterium
GTCGCCTTTCACCTTGTACACTATCGGGGCATTGAACGTCTGGCCGTAGAGCAGCGGACGCTGGCCGTATTGCTCGCGGTTAAGGTAGCTTGCCAGGGCAAACACGTTGTCGGGCGAGTTCTGGTCCATCGGGGTGTCGGCTGTGGAGCGGATTATAATCAGCGCATACGACGAATAGCCTATGAAAATCACAAAGATACTCATTATCACTATGTTGAATATGCGCACCGGAATGCGTGGACAGAACTTGGCCAGATACACCACCAATGCAATTGTGAGGACGAGTGGCAAGAACCATCCGTCGCCAATGAAGAGCATTCCCGAGAAAAATATGCTCAGCAGGAACGACATCTTGATGCGCGCGGGGCTGTTCTGTTGATACAGCTCGTAGATACACCATATGTAGAGGGCGATGTCGAGAATGAGGTAGATGAGTACACCCATATTGAACGACATGCCCAGGGTGTTGACGCAAGCGAGCTCAAACCATTGTGCCACTTTCACGAATCCGGGCACAAGGCCGTAGAGTATGGCCACGATGATGCCGAACGACACCAGCAGTGCCAGCAGCGACCCCTTGGCGTTGGTGTTGGTCCACTTGCGGTAGTAGAACACCAGCACGATGGCAGGAATACAGAGCAGGTTGAGCAGATGCACTGCCACCGAGATACCGATAACGTAGGCTATGAGTATTAGGTAGCGGTCCGATGTAGGGTCGTCGGCGCGGCGTTCCCATTTCAGGATGAGCCAGAACACCAATGCCGTGCAGAACGACGAGAAGGCATACACTTCGCCCTCAACGGCCGAGAACCAGAACGTGTCGCTCCAGGTGTAGGCCAGCGAGCCTACTACACCGCTGCCAAATATCACCAGCATCTCGGCCAGCGAGTAGTCGTCGCCGCCCTTGCGGTGAACCAATCGCTCCACCAGGCTGGTTATGGTCCAGAACAGCAGCAGTATGGTGGCTGCACTCAGCAATCCCGACATGGTGTTCACGCAGATGGCCACAGTGCTGGGGTCGCTGGAGAAATTGATGAAGAACCGTGCCACGAGCATGAATATCGGGTTGCCCGGCGGGTGACCCACCTCAAGCTTGTAGCCTTGCGCTATAAACTCGCCACAGTCCCAGAAACTGGCTGTTGGCTCAAGTGTAAGCAGATAGGTGGCTGCTGCGATGATAAACATCAGCCAGCCCAGTGCATTGTTGATTTGATTGTATTTTTTCATCGCTTTTAGTGTGAGCGTAACTGTTTGTCGTTATGCCTCAATGCGCGCTGGCGGGGGTAGTGATTCCGGTTTGCTGTTGCTGTCGGCTACCTCCAGGCGCTTCTTGGCTTCAAACTGCAAAGTTAATGCATTTGTTTGATTAGTAACGCTAAAATGTCCCGTTTCATTGCTCTCGCGAGCCCGAATTAAAATTTTCTAACATATTGCGGCTGTATGCACAGCGAGCGCACAGCGGCAGTTTGGTGCCGTGGTGCGCTCGCCCGGGCCTTTCGGCGCAAATGCTATTTCTCGCGCATGAAAACGTTGATTGGTGTGCCGTGGAATTCCCAGTTTTCGCGAATCTTGTTTTCGAGATATCGGCGATACGGCTCCTTTACCCATTGCGGCAGATTGCAGAAGAATACGAATGAAGGAATGCGCGCATCCTTGAGCATGGTGATGTATTTGATTTTCACATACTTGCCCTTGTTGGCCGGTGGCGGATAAGCGGCGATGGCCTCCTGCATCACGGTGTTGAGCTTCGAGGTGGGCACGGTGCGATGACGGTTCTCGTAGACCTTCTGCGCCTCTTCGAGTGCGCGGTGAATGCGCTGCTTGGTCAGTGCCGAGGTGAACACTATCGGGAAATCGGTGAATGGGGCGAAACGGCTGCGTATGGCCTCCTCAAAGTGCTTTATGGCGCGCTCGCTCTTGTCGGCGGCAATGTCCCATTTGTTGACACACACCACCAGCCCCTTCTTGTTCTTTGAGATGAGCGAGAATATGTTGGCGTCCTGAGCCTCGATTCCTCGGGTGGCATCGATCATGAGGATGCACACGTCGGAATTCTCGATGGCGCGGATGCTTCGAATCACCGAATAGTATTCTATGTCCTCGTTAACCTTTCCTTTCTTGCGGATTCCGGCGGTGTCGACAAGGTAGAAGTCGAACCCGAACTTGTTGTATCGGGTGTAGATGCTGTCGCGGGTGGTGCCGGCAATGTTGGTCACGATGTTACGGTCCTCGCCGATGAATGCGTTGATAATCGACGATTTCCCAGAGTTGGGACGGCCCACGATGGCAAAACGTGGCACGTTGGGCACTATTTCGTCCGAAAGCGACGAATCGTCGTCGGCATCGGGCATCATCTCGGCAATCTTGTCGAGCAGGTCGCCGGTGCCGAATCCGGTCATCGACGAGATGGAGTATGGGTCGCCGAGCCCCAGCGAGTAGAATTCGGCGGCGTTGTACAGCAGCTGGCTGTTGTCGGCCTTGTTGGTGACGAGAATCACCGGCTTGGTCGATCGGCGCAATATGGCTGCCACATGGTCGTCGAGGTCGGTGACACCGTTGGTCACGTCGACCACAAAGAGAATCACGTCGGCCTCCTCGATGGCTATGCTCACCTGCTTGTTTATTTCTTCTTCAAAGATGTCGTCGGAATTCACCACCCAGCCGCCTGTGTCGACGATTGAGTATTCCTTCCCCGCCCAGTCAACCTTGCCGTACTGGCGGTCGCGGGTGGTGCCCGCTGTGTCGTCAACAATAGCGGTGCGGCTCTGGGTCAGTCGGTTAAACAGTGTCGACTTACCCACGTTTGGGCGTCCCACTATGGCAATAAGTTTTCCCATGTCTTTTTTTTTGTTTTTTTCCTGTTTCCGGGGTTAGTAAATGCTGTTTTAGCGTAATGCGGTGCCGTCGGCGCTCTACACAGGGACGGCAGTGGCGCCGTTATTCAATGTAGCCGAATGCACGCAGCTTGTTTTCGCGGTTGCGCCAGTCCTTCTCCACTTTCACAAACATCTCGAGGAACACTTTCTTGCCGAAGAATGTCTCGATGTCCTTGCGGGCGTCGATGCCTATGCGCTTCAGCATGGCTCCACCCTTGCCTATCACTATGGCTTTCTGGCTGTCGCGCTCCACGTACACCACTGCCATGATGTGAATCGTGCGCTCTTTCTCGTCGAATTTCTCCACGAGCACCTCGGCCGAGTAGGGCACCTCCTTGTCGCAGTTCAGAAGTATCTTCTCACGGATGATTTCGGTGACGAAGAAGCGGGACGGCTTGTCGGTGAGGGCATCCTTGCCGAAGTATGGCGGCGAATCGGGCAGTAGCTCTACGATGCGCTTCATCAGGTTGTCGACGTTGAAGTGCTCCTTGGCCGATGTGGGGAACACTTCGGCGTTGGGCAGTATCTCCTTCCATCGGTCGATAATCTTCAGCAGGTCGGCATTGCCGGTTAGCAGGTCGATTTTGTTGATTATCAGCAGTATCGGAATCGATTCCTTGGCCACCTTGTCAAGGAAATCCTTGTTTTTCAACGGGTCTTCCACTATGTCGGTAACGTAGAGAAGAATGTCGGCATCGGTGAGTGCACCTTCCGAAAAATCGAGCATGCTCTCCTGAAGCTTGTATTTCGGCTTCAGCACACCGGGAGTGTCGGAGAACACTATCTGGTAGTCGTCGGTGTTGACGATGCCCATTATGCGGTGGCGCGTGGTCTGCGCCTTGGCAGTGATTATCGACAGACGTTCGCCCACCAGGTCGTTCATGAGTGTCGACTTGCCCACGTTGGGGTTTCCTACTATGTTAACAAATCCAGCCTTGTGCATTGCAGAAATCGGATGATTGATGATGGAGATTGAAAGTAAAGATATACAAAAAAAGCATCGTTTTCGATGCGTTTTTTGCTAATGAGAGAGATGGCATCGCAAAGGGTGCGCATCGGCAGTGTGGACAGTTACATTTTCAGGCCTTGTGAAGAGGCTATCAGCCCCAGATGAGATACATTGCACCCCAAGTGAATCCGGCACCGAAGGCGGTGAGAACCACCTTGTCGCCTTTCTTGAGCTTGTGCTTGTATTCGTCGAGACAGATGGGTATGCTGGCGGCGCTGGTGTTGCCGTAGTGCTCAATGTTAACGAGCACCTTCTCGGGGGCAATGCCCAGACGGCTGCCTACAGCCTCGATGATTCTCAGGTTGGCCTGATGCGGAACAAACCAGTCGATTGTATCAACCGACAGATTGTTGCGCTTGATAACGTTGAGCGACGATTCGTACATATCGGTAACTGCGGCGCGGTAAACGGCGCGGCCCTCTTGATAAACGAAGTGCTGACGTGCGTCGACAGTTTCGTGCGAAGCCGGAAGAACCGACCCGCCGGCTTTCATCACCAGATGAGGCAGCCCGGTACCGTCAACGTGATATTCCCCGTCGATAACTCCGATGGGCTCATCGGTGGGTTCTACGAGCACTGCAGCTGCTCCATCGCCAAACAACGGACATGTGGCGCGGTCCTGATAGTCGGTCATGCTCGACATCATTTCTGCGGCAACAACTATCACTTTCTTATACAGCCCGCTCTTTATATAGGCGTTGGCCGATTGAAGTGCCACGATAAATCCGGCGCAAGCGGCTTGGATGTCGTAGGCATAAGCTTTTCCCAGCCCGCATTTTTCCACTATCACCGAGCCTGTCGATGGAAATCGGTAGTCGGGGTTCGATGTGGCGCATATTAGCAGATCGATATCATTCTTGTCGGCTCCGGTCTCGGCCAGAAGCTTGTTGACAGCCTCCATGCCCAGATGCGACGACCCTAAGCCGGGTGTCTTCTGGATTCGACGCTCTTTGATACCTACACGGGTAGTTATCCACTCATCGTTTGTGTCGACCATTCTCGATAGCTCATCGTTGGTGAGCTTATAGTCGGGAGTATAGGCGGCAATTCCGCTGATTCTTGCGTTTGGCATATTTATCTTTTGTATATACGAAAATATATCCTAAATTGTTCCCCATTTAGGATAGTCATTGGTTATGCTGCTGTCGGGTATCGGTTTACGATTATTCGGCAGCAACGGCTGCTTTCTCAATAGCCAGTTTGCCACGATAATAACCGCATTCGCCGCATACTGTGTGATACAGATGCCATGCGCCGCAGTTTGGACATGCTACGATTGTGGGTACCAATGCCTTATCGTGAGTTCTTCTCTTCGCTGTTCTTGTCTTCGATTGTTTTCGTTTAGGATGTGCCATTGTTATTGTTTTTTAATTGTTTTCTTTAATATTTTTTAGGGCGGCCCATCGTGGGTCAACCTCTTTCTCGTCGTCTCCCGACATATCGGCTTCTCCCTCATCGAGGCCTTCGGCCGATTCGTCGTCGAATTCGCGCGACAGCCGCTTCAGAGTGTCGCTCATCGCCTTGTTGCACATGCCGGGCTTGTGCACATGCTTCATCGGGATGGTCAGCGCCACCGTGTCGTATATCATATACGCCACGTTCAGGTACGTGTCGCTTTCGGGGATAATCAGCAAATCGTCGCTCTCGTCGCTGTATGCCTCGCCATATTTCACCGTCAGTGAATAGGTGGTGTCGACTTCAAGCGGCAGATCGTCCAGACAGCGGTCGCATCCAACCACTATCTCGCCTTTCATCACAAAGTCAAGCTTATAGGCCTGGCCGCTGTTCTTTACGCTCAGCGCCACTTCCACATTGCCCGAGCGGATTTCTTCGCTCTCCATATCGGCAAAGAATTCGCTCCCAAGATGGTAAGTGAACTCATTTGTCCCTGTGGGCATGCTTTTTAGTTGCAATTTATAAGCTGTGAACTTTCCCAAAATCTTCTTTTCGATAATTCGGTGCAAAGGTATAAACATTTCGCTTAAAAATCAACCTTTTCGCCCTAAAATTATGCAACCCCCCATAAATCACCCATTTCCAACACCCCACAACTGCTGCCGCTCCCCACCGAAAGTGCAATATTACAACCAAAAGCACCCGCTGCATGGCGAAAACCGCCACAACATAGCACCACCTTGATGTTGCCTACCCGCAGCGCCCTGAAAGGGCAAGTACAACTTAGCATAGGGCACGCCCTAAGTTGCCACCACATCGTCTCCCTTCCCCTCTCTCCATCGAATGGCGATGACCTCGATGGGCATCGCCATTCGCCGATACCACCAAACAGAGGGCGGAGCCAGCCCAAATGGGCTTTTTGCCTCGAGGAGGCAACTCTTTAGCTGTCCCCACACAAGCGATGCCGTAGGCGAGTCTGTGTGTGGCCCAGCCGAGCGAAACACGAAGCAGCCCGATGGACTGCCCTAATCACAATCTACATGCATTTATATACGCCTCGCCCGATTGCCGGCCCGCATGAATTGATGAAGGCAGAGCCGTAGGAGGCTCTGCCTTTTGCATCGTTGTTAGGTTAAGTAAGGTTGTGTTAGTGTTTTGCGAAACAAAAGCCCTCAAATGTGTGAGGGCTTGTGGGTGGTTGTCTTACGAAGATTCGAACTTCGACAGGCAGAACCAAAAACTGCAGTGCTACCATTACACCATAAGACAATCCTTATCTATCGCGACTCTTCGTCGTAATAGCGTTGCAAAGTTAGGCACAACTTTTGTATTGTGCAAGATTTTTCCGATTATTTTGCGATAATCAGGTAATAATTCTTTTTGCCGCGCTGTGCCAGTATGTATTTGCCGTTGAGCAGATAATCGGTGTTGATGGTGGCGTTGGCATCGGTTAGTTTCTCCTTGTTTATCGATACACCGCCGCCTTGTGTGAGCTTGCGCATTTCGCCTTTCGAGGCGAATACCTGTGCATGCTCGGTGAGCAGCTCGGCTGCTGTGATGCCGGCTTCGATTACCGAGCGGGCCACTTCGAATTGTGGCACACCTTCGAACACCGACAGAAGGGTGCTCTCGTCGATGCGGTGCAGGATGTCGCCGGCCTTGTTCGAGAACAGTATCTGCGAGGCTTCTACGGCTGCTTCGTATTCGGCTGCCGAGTGAACCATGGTGGTGATTTCCTTGGCGAGGCGTTTCTGCAGTGGGCGCTGGCCCGGGTCGGCCTGCTGTTCGGCTACGAGGCTTTCTATCTCCTCGCGTGAGAGTTCGGTGAATATCTTTATGTATTTCTCGGCATCGGCATCGCTCACGTTGAGCCAGAACTGGTAGAACTTGTAAGGCGATGTGTAGCGAGGATCGAGCCATACGTTGCCCGATTCGGTCTTGCCGAATTTGCCGCCGTCGGCTTTGGTGATGAGCGGGCAGGTGAGGGCGAACGCCTCGCCACCTTCAACGCGACGTATCAGTTCTGTGCCGGTGGTGATGTTGCCCCACTGGTCGCTTCCGCCAAGCTGCAGACGGCAGTTCTTGGTGCGGTACAGATGCAGGAAGTCGTATCCCTGGAGCAGCTGGTAGGAGAATTCTGTGAACGACATGCCGTGGTCGGCGTTGGCGGCAAGACGCTTCTTCACTGAGTCCTTGGCCATCATATAGTTTACGGTGATGTGCTTGCCGATGTCGCGGATGAAGTTAAGGAAGCCGTAGTCCTTCATCCAGTCGTAGTTGTTGACGAGTTCGGCGCGGTTTGGGGCATCGCTGTCGAAATCGAGGAATTTGGAGAGCTGCTTCTTGATGGCCTCCTGGTTGTGGCGAAGGGTTTCTTCGTCGATGAGCTTGCGCTCCTGCGATTTCATCGAGGGGTCGCCAATCATGCCGGTGGCGCCGCCGATAAGTGCAATCGGACGGTGGCCCGAGCGCTGGAAATGCTTGAGCATCATCACGCCCACCAGATGGCCTATATGCAATGAGTCGGCGGTGGGGTCGATGCCCAGGTAGGCCGAGGTCATTTCCTTGTTAAGTTGTTCTTCTGTACCTGGCATCATGGTATGTATCATACCGCGCCATTGAAGTTCCTCTATAAAGTTCATCGTATTGATATAATAAAAATGTAGTTTCGTTTAGTGGCGGCAAAGTTACGATTTCTTTGTGATTCAAACAAATATAATTTCCGAGCCGACAGGCGTTCTATAGATTTTCGCTGCGGGGTGGGGAGGCGCTGTTGCAGCATTCACGAGCCGGAGCGCTCGCTGATGTGCTGCTTATTTTCGTTCTTCTATCGATACCGGACCCAGCAGACCGTAGCGAATAAGTTCGCTGCCGGCCGGTGGCCCGGCCAATACCCACGTCTTGCGGCGCTCGGTCGGTTGCGCTGCATCGTAAACCAGCCGGTTGTGCCATGTGCTGGTTACATCAATGGTGAGCCGGTTGACTCCTCTTTTAATATATGGAGTGATATCTGCCTTGTATGGCGCTGCCCACAGGGTATCGACGACGGCGCCGTTCACTTTCACCACGGCAATGCTCTCTACCTCGCCTAATCCTATGAAATACCGGGCCTTGCGGTTATGTTTGCCGATGGTGAATGTGCTTTCGTAGGTCACGGTGCCGCTGAATGCCTTCCCTTCGTCGGACAGCGGTAGTTCGCACCACGGTTGCAGTCGGTTGATGGTTACGGGCGCTTCCACTCCCCATCCTTGAGGGAAGGTGAGAGTCCATTCGAGGTTGTCGAGAGTGGTGAATGATGACGACAACGTTGTGTGCACCTTCGGTTTCGTTCCGTCGTGGCGGAAGACGACATATTTGCACTCGCCGCGCTCGAGCTTCAGATTAATGCCGGAGTAGGCGTCAACCTCCACGCCGGCCAGCGGTTCGATGCTGCCGTTCATGGGGTTCCAGAGTTCGGCGTTTCCGGTGGTGTGGAATTCAACCACACCCTCGAATTTCTCATTCTCGGGTGGACACACCATATACCAGTCGGCGCCATCGGCACGGCGATGTAGCCATTGTGCGCGTGTCGGCTTAACGTCAGGTTCAATGCCCAAAGTCTTCAATGCATCGCCAATGGCGATGCCGCTCATCACACGCCCGTGGCCGGCATTGCCGTGCCACAAATGGCTCACTGCGCTATGGAACATCGACAACTGCCCTCCCTGCAGACGAGTGGCGGGATGCTTGGGAGCATCGGCCACCAATATGCCTCCTTTATTAACCAGTTGGGCGAGGCGCTCAATGGTACCGGGCAGCAATCGCGTAGCGCTGTCGGGAATCCATAGTAACTTGTATCGGATGCCGTCGGGCGTAACCCAATGGCCGTCAACAACGTCGATGCGGGTCATCAGGGCATCGGTGTTGCAATAGTCGTATTTGTAGCCTTCCGGGAAATCCACCT
Source organism: Muribaculaceae bacterium (assembly GCA_051878475.1). Lineage (GTDB taxonomy): Bacteria > Bacteroidota > Bacteroidia > Bacteroidales > Muribaculaceae > SFRY01. The sequence goes on from JBJEKE010000102.1 coordinate 9,224, forward strand.
TCTGGTTGGGTTTCTGCTGGATTTCATCGCCAAGATACCAAAGCACGTCCGACACAGGCTTGCCGCGCTCCAGCATAAATGTGTTGCGAGCCAGATAGGTTGTGAAATTGTGCATATAAGGCCACCACGTCTGCTTGCGCAGAAATGGAGTGCCGATGGCACCGCCAAACGAGGTGCCGGGTTGATATTTGTCGGGGTCGGGGTTGTGGGTATAGGTGTGAAACACCATGTGCGTTACACCGTCAACTACATTTCGGTTGGCTACCTCGCGCAGCATGCTCAGTCGCTCGTTCCAGTTGAGGTCGAAGCTTGTGAAAGCTTCTGCCGACACTCGTGGCTTGCCATACATGCGTGCAGCCGACGATGTGGGGCGTATAGGCTTGTAGTTGCAGTTGTTGAGCCAGTTGCCGACGGGTTGCCAGAACTCGGTCATAGGCACATCGGCCCATTTGTAGTATTCCATAGGGCATCCGGGGAAAATGTCGCCGGCGGCAGTCTCGTATTGTATGGTCATGCCGTTGTTGTGGGCGTTTTGTGTCATTCGGCCATAGAAATTGTCGACAAACAGCCGGTTTTGCGTCATGCGGAAGTCGTTGAGAAATTCCGATGTTTGTTCCGGGTTGTCAATCACATAACCGAACAGCGCTGGTATCCACTTCTGCAGTTCGTAGCCGGCCTGTTTGGCAAATGCCTCGGGCATTCCGTCGGTCCAGGTTTGTGTGCTGCATTCCCAGCTGTCCATCAGCATATTGTCGAGCAAACCGTTGAGCGGACCTTTCTGCAACCGTCCTACATAGCTGTCGAATTGGAAGTCGACCAGCCGGGGGTCGAATTTGTTGATTTCCCAACCGGTGGCTTCGGCCGGTGCCGGTCCGTTGCAGCGGCCGGTATTCACATGGCCTATTCGGAGCACTGTCCACTTTCCGGCAGGAGCTGTCCACACCAGCGAGTCGGGGCTCACCAGCATGGCGGTGAGGTTGACTATCTCATTCGAGCCAATGTAGGCCTCGGCCGATTGTCGCGGAGTCTCGTTCTCACGCACAATGCGGCGCAGTGTCCAGCCGCCTTCTCCCTCCCAGTTGCTTTTGCGGGCAGCACTGTAGATGCGCATGCTGCTGATGTTAATGCTGTGCCGGTTCACTATCTCTATGCGGAAACGTCGTGCCGGTGCCTCGTCGAGAGCAAAGGTCATGGTTTGGGTGTCGTCTTGCCAGTTCGACATCGGGAAATTGCTGTCGAGCACTACCTGACTGGTGCCGTCATCATCTATGGCGGTCATCTTTACATGTATGCCCGGCTCGACGACGAATTTGTGGTTCATCCGGTCGATGGGATTGAATACCAGCGAGCGCACTGTCTGCCGGTGGGCCAGCTCAATGTCGACCACGTGAGGCTGCTGCCCCGTTGTGGGCTTCAGCGATATTGGCTCTTGCAGCGTGCCATTAAGGCAATCGAGCCACTTCTGCGGCTCGTCGTTGGATGTAACCTTGCTTACCTGCAGATGTGTGCCGGTATCGCCTTCGGGAGTGGGGAACGCAAGCACCATCAGGTCCTGATAGTTTTGCCAGCTCTCTTTCTGTGGCGATTCCAGTTTCATCGCAATGCGAGTGCCACCTTCCACATCGGTGCGGCTGTAGGCAAGGTGGCGCATGCTTTGCTCGGGCTTTACCCACGGACCGCCGCTCATGGCCCACCCGGGGCAGGTCTGGATGCTGAACCGTAGCCCCAGGCGCTTTGCCTCACGGGCTGTATGGCTCAACAACTGTTCCCATTTTGGCGACAGACACTCGATGTGCTCTTCTGTTCCCGGCCAGTCGGTGGGGTCGCCCTGCTGTCCGTGGAAAAAGGAGATGCCGGTTATTCCCGCATCGGCTATGGCTTGCAAATCGGTGGTTATTCCCGATTTGCCAATGCTGCCGTTGAGAAAGTGGAACCATGTTTCTGGATAGTAAACCTTGTCGGGCTGATGAAAGGTTATAGCGTCGGCTGCGCCGAACGGTTGTTGAAGCCTTGCGGTATCGGGAATTGCGCCCACCACCTGTGCTTGCAGGGTGGCAGCGATTGATAACAGGATGAGCAGAGCGATTGGTTTATTCATGGAATCTACGTTTTTTATACAAAATTACGGTTTTCGGCCATTATAGCCAAACATCAGCAAAGCCTTTTATCGCATCGCAAAAAAAAGCTTGCCTATATCGCGGGGAATGAATACCTTTAAGGCATAAAACAAAGCGGAACCATATGAATTTAGGAATAATAGGAGCGGGACACATTGCCCGCAAGATGGCATCGGCGCTGGCTACTGAGCCGCAAGGATGCCGATGCTATGCTGTGGCATCGCGTTCGCAGCAGAAAGCCGACGATTTTGCTGCCGAGTTCGGCATTGAACGTGCCTATGGTTCGTATGAGGCATTATTGGCCGATCCGGCGGTTGATTTGGTGTATATCGCCACACCTCATTCGCATCATTTCGAACCTACGATGATGGCAATAGCCTACCGCAAGCCGTGTCTGGTGGAAAAATCGTTTGCTGCCAATGCGGCGCAGGCCAAGGCAATGATTGCAGAGGCCGAACGGCAAGGGGTGTTCATCACCGAGGCTATCTGGACACGGTATCTGCCAATGTCGCACAAAATCAAGGAATTGCTCGACGGTGGTGCCATCGGTGAGCCTAAGGCTCTCACCGCCTCGCTATGCTATAAAATCGACCATAAGGAGCGTGTGATTAGACCCGAACTTTGTGGCGGCGCATTGCTCGATGTGGGGGTATATACCATCAATTTTGCCCGAATGTATTTCGGTAACGACATTGTGCGCACAGCCAGCAACTGCCTGGTGGGACCCACCGGGGTGGATATGCACGAGAATGTGTCGCTTACATTTGCCGACGGCCGTATGGCGTCGCTTCAGAGCGGCGCACTCTGTTTCAACGACCGCCAAGGGATAATCAGCGGCACCGAGGGTTATCTGAGGGTGGACAATGTGAATTGTCCCACCACAGTCGAGGTGTATCGCGGTATGGAACTTGCCGAAACCTACCATGCTCCTGCCGATATGATTAACGGCTTTGAGTATCAGGTGTTTGAGTGCAAGCGCTGCATCGAGGCCGGACTTCTTGAGTCGCCCATGATGCCGCATGCCGAAACTGTGGCCATAATGCGGCAGATGGATACCCTTCGCAGCAACTGGGGCGTGAGGTATCCCATGGATTAAAATGTCGTAAAATGAAAAACTAATTATATGTTTTTTGTCGATGTGCTGTCACTGCTGATGTCGGGCTGCTATTGATGGCCGGTGCCGTAGCAATTGAAGCATCGCTTGCTTCCGTTACACGACGGACAGTTTATCCAGCTTTTGCTTCCCGAACCGGTGTAATATCCGGTATCTTCCCAGTGCCCTCCGGAGCCGTGGCACGATGTACACACGCCCGAACCTCCACAGATGCGGCAGGTGCTGCGTGTGCTTGAGCTCGACGACGATGACGATGACGAAGAGTTGCTGTTGTAACTATTATAACTATTGTAGTTGTTGTAATTGTTAGAGTTATTGACGCTGTTTCTGGTGGCTTCAATAGCTATATCTATACCGGTTTTTGGCTTCCTTACTTTTCCTTTGCCTCCGCAGAAAAAGCATTTTGTTATTCCTTTGCCTCCGCAATTAGAGCACAGGAAATATCTATCGAGTATCAGATGTCCGCCTTCGCCTGAACATATGGAACAGGTCATCTTTCCCGTGCCGTAGCAATTGAGGCATCCCATATAGTCCGATGAATCAGAACTTGACTTCGAATTGGCTGTTTTAGAGCTTGACTTCGAACTGCTGCTTGTGGTTTTTTTGCCGCCGGTTCGCGTGTATATTCCGGCCTTAACGCCACCATACCATTCGCCATCGTAGTACACATACAAGTAAACTGTATAAGTGTGCTTCCCGTTTAATGGAGCCAGTTTGCTGTATCGTAACCACACCTGAATGTCGTTCCAGTATGAGTCGTCGTAGGTCGCTTTTACGTTGTAATGGGTTTTTACTGTGTTGCCGTCTTTGTCGGTGTGCCATTCGCCATTTTCGTTTTGCACAATCGCCACAAGGTCGAAACTCTCGCCTTTGATGCCCGATACATGCAATTGGCAATGTGCCGAGATTATATTCTTTCCGTCGTCGTTCTTGGCGTGAATATCGAGCCATGGATTCTCAATATTCACGTTTATTGCATTTGATACAAACGGAATCAGAAGAAACAAAAATATGTAAAGAT
>JBJEKE010000102.1:13575-17832 GCA_051878475.1 Muribaculaceae bacterium
ACGTTTATTGCATTTGATACAAACGGAATCAGAAGAAACAAAAATATGTAAAGATACTTTTTCATTATGTATACTTTCCTGGTTTTAGGTTTATGTGCAAATATATATTGCAAAGGCGTGGTTCCCAAAATTCTATTCTGTTTTTTTTCACGATGATGCGGCAAGCCCACCCTGATGCGGCTCATGGTGGGCTTGCTGATGCACTATGCTTTGCAGCTATTACTGCATTGTGATTCCCACGAGCGATGCAATCTTACGCGGGATGTCGATGTTGTTGTTCAGCGAGCCGAACTTTTCGGCGCCAACGCCCACTGCGCATACCGGCACGAGGCATCCTGTGTGGCTGTTGGTGGTCCATCCGAATCCGGCTTTGCGGTCGAGGAATTTGAATACAGCCTCAACGAAATAGTCGTAGGAGTTGTAGAGAGTCTTGTTTTCTTCGGCATCTTTCTTGATGAACACTTCGGTGAATGCCTCTTCAAGCTTCTTCTCTTCTTTCTCCTTCACTGCAATCGGGCCGAAGAGGCCGAAATCGTTGCCAAGTATCTGTTTCATCTCGTTCCAGGTAATGTCTTTGCCCGATTTGGCCATTTCCTTGCACTTAGCCGAGAAATTGTCCTTCGAGATGCGCTGATAGTCGATAAGCGAATAGTCGGCATGCTTGCCGCCGGCACCCACCGAGCATCCGCCGGTATCGTGGTCGGCAGTAACTACAATGAGCGTTTCTTTCGGGTGTTGGCGATAGAATTCGTAAGCCAAGGCAATAGCCTGGTTAAAGTTGAGGATTTCCTTGATGGCAGTGCCACCATCGTTCGAGTGGTTGCACCAGTCGATGTTTCCGCCTTCTACCATCAGGAAGAATTTCTTTGGGGTGAAACGGGTGAGGTGGTCGATGGCGGCCTGTGTAATCTGCGGCAAAGTAAGTGCACCGGCAATGCTGTCGATGGTGTAGCCGCACTGATATTGGGTTATCCCTGCAGGGCCGAGCAGAAGGGTCTTGTCCTTAGGAGCTGATGCCTTCAGCTGGTCGAGACCGTAGAACACCGAGTAACCGCCGTCGGAAAGCATCTTCAAGGTCTTCTCCTTGTCGCCTCGCAGAATGCTGCCGGCAAAGAAGTTGTAGTCGCTGGCAGCCATATCGCTGGTGATTTCGTTATACATGCTTCGGTTTGGCTGGTGTGCATAGAATGCGCCGGGAGTGGCATCGTCGACAGGCACGGTGGAGGTGATGCCGATGCCGTAGCCTTTTTCCTTAAGATATTTGGCAATGCTGCTGACGGCCACAGTGTCGGCATCCATGCCGAGCATTCCGTTGCGGGTCTTGTGGCCGGTCGACAAGGCTGTGCCGGCGGCTGCCGAGTCGGTTACGGGAGCGTCGGCCGAATAGGTCATGGCCGACGATACTATCGGGAAACGGAGCATCAGAATGGGGTCGGTGTTCTTCAGCACCTGACGGTTAAACTGCTCGGTGGCCATCACCGGACCGAGGCCCATGCCGTCGCCGATAAAATAGAATATATACTTTGGCTGGGCTGCATAGGCAGCAATTGCCAAAGTTGCTACAAAAAACAATGATAAATATCGCTTCAACATAAATTATTGGAGTTAATGAGTTTCGGTCTTAGGTTTTTGATGCCACGAAGTTAGCAAAAAAAGTGATATAGTGGTTGCGAAAGCCGCCACAAAACAGTAACATTTTTGCAAATTTTTTGCGCAAACGATTGCGTTCAGCCTTTGTTCATTGTCAGCATTTGCTCTATAATCTTCCGGTCGTTCTGCAGCCGTGGTATCTTCTTTTGCCCTCCCAGACGCCCGGAGGTGACAAGCAGCCAGTCGTCGAACAGCCCATGGCGAGCAGCAACCACTTCGAGTGGAGCCAGGAATATGTCGGAGGTGCGTTTGGCGTCGTAGTCGGAGTTTTCGGCGCGCACACATCGGTCGAGTTCCTTGGCAAAACGCTGCAAGGCGGCATCATCGGGCTCTACGGCAAACTCCACCAGCCATTGGTGGTGCCCCTTGGTGGTTCCCGAGGTGAACACCGGCGCAGCGGTGTAGTTGAGAATCGACATTCCGGTGGCAGCCGAGGCCTTCTCGATGGCGGCATCGGCATTGTGTACCATCAGTTCCTCGCCGAATGCATTTATATAGTGCTTGGTGCGTCCGGCAATCCTGATTTTCACCGGAGCGGTGCTTTCGATGGTCACGGTGTCGCCGATGGCGTAGCGCCACAGCCCGTTGCATGCGCTGATAATCAGCGAATAGGTGCGCCCTTGCTGCACTTCCCATATTGGCACCGGTCGAGCATCGGGAATGTCGATGGGCTGGAATTCGTAGAACACTCCCACATCGGGCAACAGCAGCATGGCAGTGCTGTCCCACGACGACTGGAGGGCGAAGAACCCTTCCGAGGCGTTGTACGTTTCAAGATAGTGCATGCGCATGGGATCGCATATCGCTGCATATTCGCTGCGATATGGGGCAAAACTGATGCCTCCGTGGAAAAACACCTCGAGATTAGGCCACACTTCGTGTATGTTGTCGGCGCCGCGTGCCTTGATCACCTCTTTCAGCACCGTCAGAAACCACGACGGAACGCCCGATATGTTGGTTATGTTGCATCGCTTGCTTGCCTCGACCAGCGCCGGAAGTTTTCGGTTCCAGTCGCTCATCAGCGCCACCTGTTTCGACGGCACTCTCACCAGATTGGCAAGCGGATTGATGCCGTCAATCAGATTGGCCGACAAATCGCCAACACGTACCCCTCGCGGAAGAGTAAGCTCGTTGGCAAAGCTGCCCCCGAGAATGAAACTGCGGCCGTCGAACATACGGCTGTCGGGGTTGAGGTGCAGATAGTGCGCCACCACATCGAACCCGCCCTGATAGTGGCACCACTTGAACGATTCGCCGGTGATGGGTATGTATTTGCTACGTCCGCCTGAGGTGCCCGACGACTGGGCATAGTGGCGCGTAACGCCCGGCCACAGCACATTGGCCTCGCCTCGAACCATCCGCATCACATCGTCGCGAATAGCCTCATACTCTACCACTGGCACGCGCGACGAATAGTCGTAGTAGCCGTCAATAGTGTCGAAACGGTAGCGACGGCCGGTCTCGGTGTGGCGCGCCATCGAAAGCAGGCGGCGAAGCACGGTGCGCTGAAGTTCGTCGGAATTGGCCGGATATTGCTCTGCGGCCTTGATGCGCCGTGCAAACAGTGGCCTTATTATTGATGTGATGCTCATGGGCTTTTCTCCTTTGTCGGTGCAAAATTACTCCAATTCCCGCTCAATGCATCGCTATTTTGCCAAAATCGTGTGTCATTGTGGCGCTTTTCGCAATTATTCACTCTCGCCGGGCATTAATTTCGCAGCAAAAATCAGTTTGTTTCACATTAATCAGTCTATGCTATGAATCATTCTTCATTCCAATCTCTCGCCATGCTGCTGGTGCTGGCTTTTTCGCAATATCTGCTGGTGCTGATAGCGGTGTGCTGCGATTTGTTTTGCGGAGCGTGGAGGGCGCTGAAACGCGGCGAATTGCGCCGCAGCGCGGCTTTCCGGCGCACCGTCGACAAGCTGACGCGATACTATAATGCTCTGTTTGCCCTCAGTGTAATCGATGTAATGCAAATTCTATCGCTTAACTATCTCCACTTCTACGGCATTGCCCTCGATTTGCCGCTGATGCCGGTATTCACCATTCTCGGTGCCATTGCAATGGCTATTATCGAACTGAAGAGCATCTTCGAGAAGACCGACCGAAAGTATCGAAGCGATTTGCGTCAGGCGGTTGCATTGATTCGCAAGGCGCTCGACCGCCGCGACATAAAGTCATTTTTCAACGAACAATAACCAGTTAATAATTTGCTTTTTTTACTATGAAACATTTCACCTTCAAAGAACTTGAGCATTCGGCCATTGCCGATGCTCTACACATCGACAACCATGCCAACGAAAAGGTGCGTGCCAACCTTCGACGCCTCGTCGACGAGGTCCTCGACCCGGCTCGTGAACTCCTTGGAATGCCGATTACCGTTAACAGCGGCTACCGTTGCCCATCGCTTAATCGCGCCGTTGGTGGTGCCAAGCGCTCTTATCACCTTTATGGCCGTGCCGCCGACCTAAATGCCGGCTCGCGAGCCGACAATCGCCGTCTGTTGCAGATTCTGCGCTCGTTGCCTCACACCGAACTCATCGACGAGCATTCGTCTACATGGATTCACGTGGCACTGTAATAAAAAGCGAGGACTGCCTCGAT
>JBJEKE010000103.1:0-4248 GCA_051878475.1 Muribaculaceae bacterium
TTCTTTCGCATTTGCTCAAACAGCTCCTTATAGTGACCCTTACGGTTCTTCACCAATGGCGCCAGGATATATATTTTCCGTCCGTCATACTTTTCCAGAATCAGCGACATTATTTTCTCAATGGTATACTTCACCATCTTTTCGCCCGTTTCATACGAATATGCCTCGCCTATTCGAGCATAAAGCAAGCGGAGGAAATCGTAGATTTCGGTGGTCGTTCCTATTGTGCTACGCGGATTCTTGTTGACGGTTTTCTGCTCGATGGAAATCACCGGACTCAGGCCGGTTATCTTGTCGACGTCAGGACGCTCCATATTTCCGAGCATTCCACGTGCATACGCCGAGAATGTATCGATATATCGGCGTTGGCCTTCGGCATAGATAGTATCAAAAGCGAGCGACGACTTCCCACTGCCGCTCAATCCGGTTACCACCACAAGCTTGTTGTGCGGTATCTTTACATTTATATTCTTGAGATTGTGCACCCGTGCACCATACACGGCAACACACTCGTCTTCAGCCTCAACGTTGCTCATCAGATGTTATTTCTTTGAAACCCATTGCTGATTATATGCCTTATACTTGCGTTTACTGCGATAGAGTTCATCACCATATGGGATTTTCACTTTATATGTCTTCTTCAATTTGTTGGTGAGCGATTTGGCTCTTATCCATGGGTTAACCTCGCGCAATTGTGCATATGTTATGCCATGGCTCTTGGCCCACTTGCTCCAATCGTCAACCGGCCCGGCAACTTCAACCTCCTTGCACTCAATAGGCTGATACAGTTGTTCGGCTGTAAGATGAAAACCGTACTTGAAAGGATGCTCCATCACCACCTTCATTGCAAGGATTCGAAACACATACCGCGAAGTTTCTTCGTTCAGATAAAGGTCGAACGAGCTGTCGGCCATCTGATGCTCAAGCTCTTTGGATATCCGGTTCATACCGGCGTTATACGATGCCATAACCGTCGCCCAATCACCATACTTTGCATATCCGTTTTTCAGATAACGGCAAGCTGCTTCAGTTGATTTCTCCACATTATACCTTTCGTCGATTTCATCGTTCACTTCAAGGCCATATTGCTTGGCTGTCGACGGAATGAATTGCCAAAGACCTGCTGCCTTAGCCGGAGAATAGGCGCGAATGTTGAAATAGCTTTCTATTGCCGACAGATAAAACACATCGTCGGGCACACCGTTCCGTTTCAATATGGGCATAATCACCGGATAATAGCGGTTGGCGCGCTTTATGGTTATCAAAGTGTTGGTATGACCATAGACAAACGAAGTGAGCTCACGGTCGAGCCGTTCATACATGTCTATTCTGTCGCAATCAATCTTTTTCCCTGCAAAGGTAACACTTGCCGGCACTTCAGGGCTCGGTGATATCTGATATGCCGGCATTGAATCTTTTTGCGCCTCCACTGTCTCGTTAAGAGCACATGATATGGCAATTGCACACGCAATTGTCCGAATTACAGAATTAAAGTTAATCATTTGTTGTCCTTCAAATTAATAATGTTGATGTCGCCTTTCAGCTTATAGTTCTTGCCGTCGGCTCCTCGTGCCTGTATTACATAAAAATACACACCGGCATCTACATATTTACCTTTGTATTTTCCATCCCAGCATTGCGACGGGTCGGTAAAACTGAATATTTCCATACCATAACGGTTGAATATATGGCATTTGAATTCTACAATCGATTTATACGTTACTCTCCACACTTTCGAGTCGTCGACGTCCGACAGAGGTGAAAATGCATTCGGGCATTCAAGTCTCGACTCACCTATGCTTACCTCGAACACTTCGCTCGTCGAGCTGCATGTGCCGTCGGCATTGGCACCCATAAACTGAACATAGAAAGTGCCGGCTTCGTTGAATGTATATTGTATCGACTCTTCGCTGTAGCGGAAAAGAACGTCTTCAAACTCAGAATCAGATGCAATCTGCCACTCTTTAAACACAACGGCATCAGTTACGTATGCCTCAAAATCAATAATAGCTGGAGCCGAACCGCCGAGTGTACCTTGCGAATCGTCAGTTACATTTTGCTGGGTGGCATATCCCTTCACCTCAACGGCTTGAGTGACGTAGAGGTCGCTTTCGGCCGATACTTCCTCGCCCCAATATCTGAGATATTTGTCGCCGCTGACATAAAATGTGGTATTGCACAGCGGCACCTGCACCGAGATGCTGCTTTTAAAGCTCTCAAACGATTTGTCAACCTGCACCGATTCATAGACACGTCCCTCCTCGTTCCACTGAAGCGACGAGTAACTTACGGTCAGCTCCCGGTCGAGCACCTTGCGCTGTCCGTTGATGGTGTAATATGCCAAATCAGCGCCTGTGCCAGCCAGGTCGAGCATCATCATATCGCACTCGGCATCGCTCGAGAATGTCACTGCATCAAGGCTGAGTGTACAATTCGAGTAATCCACAATCCAATAGTAGCTGCGTTGTGTGCCGTCTTCCACGATATAACCCATATCTGGCTCCACTTTGGACAGCACAGTCAAGTCACCATTGTACGATATATCGGTTATTTCCTCGGCATATCCACCACCAAGTTTGCTGAAACGGTACCATTTAACCGACTGGTTGCCAGTGCTCGACTTGTAGCTGGCCGAAATGCCAACCGCCCCATTCACCACATACACGGCATCGAGTCCGGTCGATGTTGCCGGTGTCTCTTTATATACCGGCAGTTTAAGCCCGTCGAACGACAACTCGGCAGCCATCACACTAATAGATATTGCTATACAGCTTAGTAATACACACAGTACCTTTCGCATAGTCGGTAGTTGAGAATTAATTATTCTTCAAATTTAATAATGATTCTCGGAATTGCACATATACCGCCATGGGTATTATAAATATTTTACAATTCAGCCGGCATTAACCGTGCATTTCGGTACACAATATCGCCTGCTTTAACCTCTATCGGCTCCTCTACTGTAGAATATCCGCGTGCCTCGTAACGAAGCACATATTTTCCGGGCTTGACATCGGTGAACACAAACACGCCATTGTAATTATCATCAATACAATAGGCCCTGATGGCATACCCCTTGCTGTTGACAAGATATACCGTTCCGTAATTCAACGGCACCCAGCCGTCAACCGTTTCCCGAGTTTCATCGTATTTATACAGTTCATGATGCATTTTTTCGACGGCATCCTTCAAAGTGCCGGCAATATGGCCCACTTTTTCCTTCTTTCCATTGAAAAATGCATTGATGGCTCTGAAATATCTAATGCCTTCCATCCGACAGTAGTCGTGGCTAAGCAAGCGATGGCGCTCGGGATGATAGGTATGGAACGAGCCTTCTGCAAGGAACGACGGCACACGATGCTTCAGCACCGACAGGTATCCGGTATAACCTATGCTGTTGGGTTTGCCGGGAGGTGTTCCACCCATCCACGTCAAGTCACCGGCAACATATTGGTTGTCGGGGCTGGAGTGAGTCCACACGCTTAGCGGATTGTCCCAGATTATATCGAAAGCGCTTTTACTGCGTTCTATGCTGCCTTTGGCATAATCGTTGCCGGTTTCGCCACGATACAGCAGAAGCAGATAGTTTACGGTGCTACCATCTTTTGCTGCATTGCTGTGTATCGAAATGAAATAGTCGGGATTCAACGAATCCACCTGCATGGCAATCCGTTCAAGGTCGACAAGCTGCTGCCGGGCGCTATCGTTGCCATAATGCTCCACTCTATCGTATTGCGTTGCATTTTTCTGGCCTGCAGTTACGTATCCGTTTTCGGTACGCGACATCACCACTTTTGCTCCATATCGTTCAAGCCGTCGCTTGAGTTCAAGAGCTTTCCACAGATTTGTCTTTGTCTCGAAGAACCCGAGGGTATCCATTGCGGCGTGGTTGATAGTGGCCAACGGGCGGTCGTTAGCTGTCCATCCACCGTGACCGGCATTCACATATATCACTTTCTCCTTTAAGCCACGTCCTTGCACGGAAGTCGGCATAAGCAATGCAGAAATTATTGATGCGAGAAGAATAATACGTTTCATCAGTGAAGTGTGAGAAGAGGCGATGAGGCAATCTGATGTGCCCCACCGCCTCAATACGTTTTAAATGTGATATTACATTATACCGCGTTCACGCAGACGCTTCTGCCAATTCCAGGCCGAGCGCATAGTGTCCTCGATAGGAGTTGTAGCAGTCCAACCAAGCACCTTGTTGGCCTTTTCTGGAGTTGCCCACACCTTTTCGATATCGCC
>JBJEKE010000104.1:0-4240 GCA_051878475.1 Muribaculaceae bacterium
GAGGTCCTTGCCGTCGAACAGAACGATGGCGTCTGAGGGGGCGGTATTGGTCTTGATGTCGCCGGGAGTTACAACTTTAGGCTGAGGAGTCCAGTATTCCGACATTCTGGGGCTCATTTTCTCGGGCTCAGGGTATTTTTTCTCTTCTTGTTGAGCAAAAGCCGCAAAGCTTATAGCAGCAGTAGCGGCCAGACTTAATGCTAAAAATCTTTTCATTTTCATATAATGATTAATAGGGTTATGTTGATATAATGCAAATTTAGCGAAAATATCGGTTGCTGGTAATAAACCGTAGGAAAAAATATAATAATGTCGCAGGGATGATATTTTTGAGAAAAAGGAGCTAAAAGCGTTGTGGTTTAGAAAATTATAGTTATCTTTGTGGGCAATTTGCGCGCGGCTTTTGCGGCCGGCGCAAACGAGAGTTTTTATTAATCATATTTATTAACAATTTAAATGAACAAAGAATTAGTCAATTCTCCAATTGAAGATTTCGACTGGGAAGCCTACGAAAATGGTGATGCCACAGCATCGAAGTCTCGTGAAGAACAGGAAAAGACGTATGACGCGTCGCTTAACACAATTAAGGACAAAGATGTAACCGAAGGTACTATCATCGCCATCAACAAGCGAGAAGTTGTAGTTAACATCGGCTATAAGTCAGACGGTATTATTCCTCTTAATGAATTCCGTTACAACCCCGACCTGAAGGTAGGCGACACAGTAGAAGTGTTTGTAGAGAACCAGGAGGACAAGAAAGGTCAGCTTATTCTCTCGCACCGCAAGGCCCGCGCAAGCCGCAGCTGGGAGCGTGTAAACCAGGCTCTCGAGAACGACGAGGTAATCAAGGGTTACATCAAGTGCCGCACCAAGGGTGGTATGATTGTCGATGTATTCGGCATCGAGGCATTCTTGCCAGGTTCGCAGATCGATGTTAAGCCAATCCGCGACTATGATGTATTCGTTGACAAGACAATGGAATTCAAGGTTGTGAAGATCAATCAAGAATTCAAGAACGTCGTTGTATCGCACAAGGCACTTATCGAGGCAGAACTCGAACAGCAGAAGAAGGACATCATTGCCAAGCTTGAAAAGGGTCAGGTTCTCGAAGGTACAGTTAAGAACATCACATCTTACGGTGTGTTCATCGACCTTGGCGGCGTAGACGGTCTTATCCACATTACCGATCTTTCTTGGGGTCGCGTAAGCCATCCGGAAGAGGTTGTACAACTCGACCAGAAGCTCAATGTTGTTATCCTTGACTTCGACGATGAGAAGAAGCGTATCGCCCTCGGTCTGAAGCAGCTTCAGCCACATCCGTGGGATGCTCTCGATCCAGAGCTCAAGGTTGGCGACAAGGTTAAGGGTAAAGTTGTCGTTATGGCCGATTACGGTGCATTCATTGAAATCGCTCCGGGCGTAGAAGGTCTTATCCACGTATCAGAAATGTCGTGGTCGCAGCACCTCCGTTCAGCTCAGGACTTCATGAAGGTGGGCGACGAAGTAGAAGCAGTAATCCTTACTCTTGACCGCGCAGAACGCAAGATGAGCCTTGGTATCAAGCAACTTAAGCCGGATCCATGGGAGCACATCGAAGAGAAGTATGCTGTAGGCAGCAAGCACACTGCCAAGGTTCGCAACTTCACAAACTTTGGTGTATTCGTAGAACTTGAAGAAGGTGTTGATGGCCTTATTCACATCAGCGACCTTTCTTGGACCAAGAAAATCAAACACCCATCTGAGTTTACTCAAATCGGTGCCGACATCGAGGTTCAGGTTCTCGAAATCGACAAGGAAAACCGCCGCTTGAGCCTCGGCCACAAGCAGCTCGAAGAAAATCCATGGGATGTATTTGAAACAATCTTCACTGTAGGCAGCATCCACGAAGGTACTATCACTGAGATGCTCGACAAGGGCGCTGTAGTTGCTCTGCCTTATGGCGTTGAAGGTTTCGCTACTCCAAAGCACCTTGTAAAGGAAGACGGAACTCAGGCAGCTGCCGAGGAGAAACTTTCGTTCAAGGTTATCGAATTTAACAAGGATGCCAAGCGCATTATCCTCTCTCACAGCCGCATTTTCGAAGATGAAGCTAAGGCCGAAGCCAAGAAGGCAGCCAAGAAGGCAGCTAAGGAAGAAGCAGCTTCTCAGCCAAGTGCACCTGCTATCGAGAAGACAACTCTGGGCGACCTTGAGGTTCTCGCAGCTCTGAAAGAGAAGATGAAAAAGTAATTGAATCAGTTCATTGCTGAAATATGATTGGCGCACCGGAACAACACGTTCCGGTGCGCTGTTATTTTGCAGCAGTGGTATATTTTTTGTAATTTCGTGCCCAAGCCTCAAGTTGAGGTTGATAATTAACAGTTTATTATATGGATTTTATTTCACAATACGGTCTTGATGGGCTTTTGATAGGCTTCTGCACATTCTTGATAATCGGGCTTTTTCATCCCATAGTGATAAAGGGAGAGTATTACTTCGGCACACGGTGCTGGTGGTGCTTTTTGGCGGCAGGAATAGTGTTTCTGTTTCTGTCGGTGGCCGTTGAGGAAATTTTCTGGTCGGCAATCCTTGGAGTGCTGGCATTTTCATCGTTTTGGTCGATACTCGAGATATTCGAGCAGGCCGAACGGGTGCGCAAAGGGTGGTTCCCACGCAATCCCAAGCGTCACTACAGTTTTGATGAAACGAATGAATCAGAGCAATAAATGCCGGTACGGATGTGGATTGATGGCTTTTTGCTGTTGATGTGCAGTGAGAATTATATATTTTGCCACTATGGTGGTTAATTCTCGATTTTATTTTATAACTTTGGAGCGAATATAGGTAACAAATTGATGAAACGCCTTTTGGTCATATTGAGCGTTATTCTGTCGTTGATGATGGTTGCACCGGAAGCCGAAGCGCAATTGGTGTGGCGCGAATCATCGCGTGGCATAACGAAGCAAAGTCTCATCGACCCGGGGCAGAACGAAGGCATCGAGATATTTGTGTTTGATGGAGTTGTGTGTGTTCGCACCCCGCATCGCATACAGGTAAGAGTGTTCACCATATTGGGACAGTTGGTGTCGCAGTCGTATCTGAATCCCGGTCAGTCAGAACTGAAGATAGCCTCTCGCGGCATCTACATCATCAAGATAGGCAACATCACTCAGAAAGTGGCTATATGATTGAGCACTTTCAATGTAATTGAATTAGCAAAAACTAAAACATAATTTCGTAATGGCAAACGAAGCAAATATTGATTGGACAAATATCGGATTTGGATACATTCCAACCGATTATAATATCCGTGCCACTTACAAGGACGGAAAATGGGGCGAGCCGGTTATTTCCGACAGCGAGTATGTAAACATTCACATAGCAGCCACATGCTTGCACTATGGTCAGGAAATTTTCGAAGGGTTGAAGGCATTCCGCGGTAAAGACGGCAAAATCAGAATTTTCCGACTGGAAGAGAATGCCAAGCGCATCCGCCGTTCAGCCGATGGCATCATGATGGCACCGGTTCCAGAAGAACTGTTCAAAAGAATGGTGATTGAGGTGGTAAAGCGCAATGAACGCTTCATTCCGCCCTACGGTAGCGGCTCGTCGTTGTATATACGTCCTATCGAAATAGGTATGTCGGCACAGGTGGGTGTAAAGCCAGCCGATGAATATGAGTTTATTATATTTGTAACACCTGTTGGCGCATATTTTAAGAATGGCTTCAAGCCATCGAAAGTTGCCATCTATCGAGGTTACGACCGTGCTGCCCCGCTGGGAACCGGCCGCTGGAAAGTAGGAGGAAATTATGCGGCCAGCCTCACAGCCGGCGACAAGGCGCATCAGGGAGGATATGCAGCTGTGCTTTACCTTGATCCGAAAGAGAAGAAATATATCGACGAATGCGGCCCAGCCAATTTCTTTGCAGTGAAGGATGGCGTGTACATCACACCTAAGTCGGAATCGATTCTGCCGTCGATAACCAATATGAGTCTGCAACAGATAGCCGCCGATTTGGGCATAAAGGTAGAGTGCCGCCCGATTCCGTTGGAAGAACTCGACGATGTGCAAGAGGCAGCAGAGTGCGGTACAGCTGCGGTAGCTGCCCCGATATCGGAAATCCACGACATCGACACTGGCAAGAAGTATATAATTGCGCCCGACAATCAGCCAGGCCCGGTTACGACAGCGCTCTATAACCGCTTGCGTGCCATTCAGCTTGGTGATGTCGAGGACACTCACAATTGGGTGACAATAG
>JBJEKE010000105.1:0-4225 GCA_051878475.1 Muribaculaceae bacterium
GTCCCCCGGCACGGAAACGCCTGATTTTACCGAAATCGTTGTGCCACACAAAGTGGTTCGACACATAATTCTTCATAAGATATGGAGTCTCAACGTTCTTGAAATAGCCATAACCGGTAATACTCACCGTATCGCCGAGAAACTTGAATTTTGTGGACACATCGCCCGAAATGTCAATGTCGCCGGCAGCCGAGCCAATCAGACCGAACTGTGCCAGCGCGCTGTAGGTGAGCAACGACCCGTGGTGCTTGGTGAGCTGACCACCTGCCCAAAGAAGGTTTTCGGTGGCAGTCTGCGGCACAGCGATGTCGGGGAACGGTGTAAGCTTGTCGGAGCGATTGTCAACATATAACATCGAGTCGGTAGTTTGGGTGAAACGGCGATACTCGTGCTTCACATAACCGGCAAGGCCAAACTTGGCATATTTGTTGAACCCTTCGAGCAGCTGAATGCCGAGAGTGTTCGACAGTCGCCAGTATTTGGTGTTGTCGTCGGTGCCGCCCAGCGCAAAGTAAGTGTTTTTGAAGAAAGCGGTATCTTCCGATGCGTTGGTATTGAGAAACTTATGTTTTTCGGCATGATAATCAAAAGTCCAGATAAAACTGGTAACCGGCACATAAGTGCTGCTGACGATCGAGTCGGTGAGCGAATCGCGCTCATGGCGATAGAAACCCACCTTATAGCGATGGTTCATGAAGAATTCCTGTCCCTCGATACGCGAATGAGCCGCAGTGAGGTTTGTGGGAATAGACTTTGGGTCGATGTTGTCGTCGCCACCGGTAACCTCAACCGGGTTTGTAATGTAGCTGTCATCGGTGATGCCACCGTTTTCCTTATTGAGGAAATTGAAATGGTTATAGAACGCCTGCATCTCGTAACGGTCGCCAATGTACGAGCCCGAGGCGCTCCAGGTGAAATCCTTGTCGGCCTGATAGTCGTAACCGCCCTTTGAATATATATAGTCCATGCCGGCGCCAATCTGAATCTGCTTGTTCACATTACCCGAGAACACA
This sequence comes from Muribaculaceae bacterium, assembly GCA_051878475.1. GTDB lineage: Bacteria > Bacteroidota > Bacteroidia > Bacteroidales > Muribaculaceae > SFRY01. Next base: position 1,014 of record JBJEKE010000105.1, read on the forward strand.
GCATTGAGGCGGTCTTGCATGGCCTCCTTGCCGCCACCGGTGTTATACGAGAGGATAGTCATCGGGATGCGGGTGTTGTAGTATCGCTGAGTGGCCACCGACGGAAGCCAAGCCGACAGGGCATCGCTGAAAAAGAATTCCGACATTGGAGCACGTTCGAAGAAAACCATGTTGAGCCCCTCAGCGCCAAGGTTGGCAGTGGTGGCATAAGCATGGCTGACGAGCGACGGCACCGCCTGGCGCTGGTAGTTGTACTGCAGCGTGTCGATGGTGCTGGGATAATGCTCACCAAGAGGCTCGGTGATGCTCCATGCATACGACGGAGCTATCTTGGGCTTCTTGGCCGAGGTTAACACTGCCAATGGCAACATCAGCGTGGCCAACAGTAATATGAAGATATTTCTCATCATCAATTGTGTTGTGCTTGCCCACCGACATTTCCGCCGGCAGGCATTCAGGCTTCAAAATTACATAGAAAACACCAAACTATCACGCTAATGGAGAAAAAACTTGGCCGGAAGTCCTATGGCGCCACGTCGACTATACCACCTATGCCTGACATTGAAAACATTGACATTGTAAAATCTCGTCTTTGAACCAAACAATTAAAAGTATGTTTTGATAAATTAGTATAAATCATTATTTTTGCATTCGTGAGAAAATAACAGATTACAGAACTTAAAAATCATTTTTACGAAACAGAAATACTGAATAATTAGATCAAGGAAAGCCAAGCAGGCTGCACCGAGCCACATAAGTTGTGACTATCTGAGTGCAAAAGCAAACCATAAAATTACTTTTAACCTGCGGGAAGGCTGCTCTTGACAGTTGACATAAACAGGACTTTCAGTCATTTGTTCTTTGCATTCGGGAAACCGCCAAAATTCCTCCTATTAAGAACAAGCGACGAGGGTTTACGCTATATGGCGTAAACGCTTTGTGTGCATATCTTAATAGGAAAGGCTCTTGGCGGTGCCTCGGATGCAAAGATAGCACTTAGAGCAGTTTCCGCCATTTTTTATTACTTAAAATGAAAAAAACAATAATTATAGCTGCATTATCATTAGCAGCTGCATTTCCTACAAGTGCAAAGATTGCATTCCAAACAGAAAGATCAATTCGGTTTGTTCAACCAATGATAACAACCGATAATTCATCAAAGTTGTTTACAATTGATGATGATAACAATGTGGAAATATATGATACATCACTTAACAGAATAAAAAGCTTTAAATGTAACATCCAGGATGAAGGCAACAGTGTCGAACATAATATATATGAATCATGCAGCAACGCTGACAATATAAAAATCTCCGACTGCTACCTTCGTGAAGACGGAGAATATAAATACTATAATGACAATTCCGAATGGGTGGCATTGACTGCTACAAGTGTAGATGATATGGTTTCGAAATTAAGTCAAATAGAGAATAAGACCTTCTACAAAATCACCATGAATGATAAAGCCGGGGCTTACAACAAAGACAATTTCTATTCACTTAACAATAATGGGACTGTGATTAAATCGCGTTATTTTCCGGATTATGATGACATTATCACTTTTGAAAACGAGAATGCTCTAACTTGGGAATTTATCTCCGAAGATTATTATTCTTATACATTAACAGGATTAGTAAAATCTGTGTTTTCAGATTACGACAATCCTTCCGGGACTTATGGGACCAGTGCCATATTATCTCAAAATATATTCAACAATGACTCAAAATGGGAATATATTACAACTAAGTATGACAACAAGGAAACTTTTAGTAAATGTTCATATAAGGTCAATTCATTCAGCGATGATGGTCGGATGATTATCAAACGTAGCAGTTATTACCATAGAGCACTTCTCGGATATTCTATTATGAATGAGGACGGAGCTGAAGCAGGTTTCATTGCCAAACCCGCAGAAGCCGAGATTTTTTACATCGACGAAATTTGTACATTCGGAAATAAGTATTACGTACTTGCTGATGTCGACACATATGATGGCCATCATTTTTCATATCTCATTGACATAGACAACCTTAGCAGTGTCGCGCTTTCAGTAGAGCGCAAAGACAATATGCGCGTAGTATCGCAAGGCGATGTAGTTGAAATAATTCTTCCAAAGAATGCTTCAAACGGTGAAGTAGGAATAGTAAGCATGAATGGACAGACTCTAGGTTGCCAGAAAGTGGGCGATGGGCAAACCTGCGCAAAATTCAACTCAGCTAATCTTGCCAAGGGTATATATAATGCAACATTCATTCATAAGGACGGTAAACGCGAATCACAAAAATTCATTGTGAAATAACAACAGAGACCTTAGGAAAAAAACACATTAATGGGCTGTATCGGCGAAAATGCTTGATACAGTCCATTCTGCATATGTTAGTGCAGGGTTTTATGGGCAGTGCCGTCGGCTTGTTTCACTATGTTAATGCCTGGCTGTAGGGAGCTGATACGGCGGCCATCGATGGTGTAAATGCTGCCTGAGGTGCATTGGGTGGGGATATCCTTATCGATGGGCATCACGCCCGAGGGTTTTATGTCGACGGGATGTCGTAGCGGTTGCTGCCGAGAGCCATCAGCAAGCACCGGCACGAGCATCACCTGTGCAATGCCGGATGGCGAGCGGAACAGCGACGGCGCTATGTAGAATGCCTCGTCGCGAGTCTGTCCCACCAGTGTTTCGATGCCATTTCCGTCAATCAGGAAGATATCGAAATGACTGAAATCAGGATTATAATCGTAATGCCAGGTCAGACGGGCGTCGGTGGCATCATCGTCGGTGTTAACTTCCACAGCAAAATCGGTAACAGCCACAATTTGTGGCTGGTACCCGACCGACAGCACCGACAATGCGCCGAGCTGAAGCCAATAGTCTTCGCATTGCTTGGGCGCATCGAGCTGAAGGGCAAGCATATACACTGTGCTGCCCGCTACTGCATCGAGATTGTATTCTGCAACCGTCCAGCCATTGATTTCATCAAGCGATGAGGGTTGAATATACGCATCCGGGGCAACGGAACTTGTGGTGGATAGCGCCAACGACGGCACCAACGAAGTCGACGTCTTATATGCCAGCCTCACCACAGCCGAAGCTTCGGGAATGGAGATTCCGGTCTTATAAATCCTCCACAGATGCTGTCCTTGGGAGAGTGGACCGGCAAGGCGGATTGAATTACCTCCGCTGAAGGCATCGTCGAAACAGAGCGACACCTGCA
>JBJEKE010000106.1:0-4225 GCA_051878475.1 Muribaculaceae bacterium
GAATCGGTGATTGCCTCGAATCTCACAACAAGACATATTCCTGACCCCGACTTGCTGATTCGCACCGGTGGTGAAATGAGAATTAGCAACTTCCTTCTGTGGCAGATTGCTTATTCTGAACTGTACTTTACTGAAAAGTACTGGCCCGATTTCTCGAAAAACGATTTTGTTGAGGCTATCCTCGACTATCAACGACGCGAACGCCGTTTCGGTAAAACAAGCGAACAAGTAAAACAATGATGATGACAAAAAACTATACATTATATATTAACATGCGTAATAAGGTAATTATTTCGGTTCTTACGTTTCTGATGCTTTGCTCGGGCTATGCCGCAGCTCAGACTTCGAACGATACCATATATGCTCCGAATATCATCTACTCTGCAATGCCGAAGAAGTATGAAATTGCCGGTATCAAGGTAACCGGCGTTTCGAACTACGAGGACTACATTGTCATTGGTTATTCCGGTCTGTCCGAAGGTCAGGTGGTTGAAATCCCCGGTCCGGAGATGACAAACGCTGCTAAGCGTTTCTGGCGTCAGGGACTGTTCTCGAAAGTGCAGATAAAGGTAGAGAAAGTGTGTGGTGACAAGGCATGGCTCGAAATTGCTCTCCGCCAGCAGCCGCGTGTGTCGCAAATCAACTATAAAGGCATGAAGAAAGGTGAGCGCGAAGACATCGAATCGCGTCTTGGCCTGATGAAGGGAAGCCAGTTCACTCAGAACATTGCTTCGCGCGCTACTCAGATTATCGAAAAATATTACGCAGCCAAAGGTTTCAAGAATGCCGATGTGAAGGTGCTACAGAAAGACGACCTTAGCCGCGAGAACGAGGTTATCGTTGACATCGTTGTCGATAAGCACAAGAAAATCAAGGTACACAAGATTTATATCGAAGGTAATCAACAGCTAAGCGACCGCACCTTGAAGAATGCAATGAAGAAAACCAACGAGAGTGGCAATCTGCTGAACCTCTTCAAGCAAAAGAAGTTTGTGCCCGACGATTATCAGGCCGACCTCGAAAATATAATTGGCAAGTACAACGAGAAAGGTTATCGTGATGCCAAAATATTGAGCGACAGCGTAGTAAACTTCGACGAAAACCATGTGGATGTGTTTATCGACCTCGAAGAGGGTCAGAAATACTATATCTCCGACATCAGTTGGGTGGGTAACACCATTTATCCGTCATCGTTGCTCGATAATGTGCTCGGAATAGGCTCAGGTGAGATATACAACCAGAAGCAGCTTAACAAGCGTGTGAGCGAAGACGACGATGCCGTGTCAAACCTGTATCTCGATCGCGGTTACTTGTTCTCGCAGGTAATTCCTATCGAAAAAAATATTCATGGCGACTCAATCGCCTTGGAAATGCGAATCGTTGAAGGTCCGCAGGCTCGTATCAACAAGGTAGTGATTAATGGTAACGACCGTCTTTACGAGAAAGTGGTACGTCGTGAGCTTCGTGTTAAGCCTGGACAGTTGTTCTCAAAGTCGGACCTTATGCGTTCGGCACGTGAAATTGCCCAGACCGGTCACTTCGACCCGGAAAACATGGACATTCGCCCTGAGCCCAACCAGTCGAACGGTACGGTTGACATTCTGTTCAACCTTCAGTCGAAAGCCAACGACCAGGTGGAAATATCGGCAGGTTGGGGTCAGACCGGTATCATCGGTAAGCTGGCACTCAAGTTTACCAACTTCTCAATTCAGAACCTCTTTAATCCGTCGCGATTCAAAGGTATAATACCGCAGGGTGAAGGCCAGACATTCACCATCAGTGCGCAGACCAATGCCCGCTACTATCAGCAGTATGCTATCTCGTTCCTCGACCCATGGTTTGGCGGCAAGCGCCCTAACTCGCTCTCGGTTTCGGCATACTATTCGCGCCAGACGGGTGTTAACTCATCGTACTATAACAGCAACTGGTCGAACGGTTATGGATATGGCTACGGTTATGGCTACGGCTATGGATATGGGTACAATTCCGACTACTATCAGAACAGTATCGAGAACGCATACGACCCCAACAAGTATCTGCAGATGATTGGTGTGACTGTGGGATTCGGTAAGCGTTTGAGCTGGCCTGATGACTACTTCACTCTTACGGCCGAACTTAGCTACCAGTGGTATAATCTGAAGAACTGGGAATACCTTTACTATATGACCAACGGTGTGTCGAACTCAATAACTCTCGGCCTCACTCTTGCCCGCTCGAGTATCGATAACCCGCTGTACACCCGTAGCGGTAGTTCGTTCTCGCTCAATCTGCAGCTCGCTCCACCTATCTCACTCATCCGAAACAAGGACTGGGCAATGCTTTCTTCGCAGAACACCACCGAATCGAAAAAGGAACTCTATCGATGGATTGAATATTGGAAACTGCGATTCAAAGCCAAGACCTACACTCCAATCCTCAATCCTGACGGACAGTACACTCTCGTGCTTATGACCCGCGCCGATATCGGTTTGCTCGGTAGCTATAACAAATATCTGAAATCGCCTTTCGAGACATTCTATGTGGGTGGCGACGGTATGAGCGGCAGCTACACCTATGCAACCGAAACCATTGCCCTTCGCGGTTACGACAACGGTTCGTTCACACCATGGGGTAAGGAAGGCTACGCATATGCCCGCTACATCGCCGAGCTACACTTCCCGTTCATGCTCCAGCAGTCAACCACAATCTATGGCTTGGCATTTGTTGAAGGCGGTAACGCATGGACATCGGTGGGTGAGTTTGCACCGTTCAACATCAAGCGCTCGGCCGGTTTGGGTGTGAGAATATTCCTCCCTATGGTGGGCATGATGGGAATTGACTGGGCATACGGTTTCGACAACGTATTCGGCAATAAGGGCGGAAGTCACTTCCACTTCATCTTAGGTCAAGAATTCTAATATTTTATTAATAAGCATTATAAAGGATAGGATGATTTTTGTTCCTATCCTTTTTTATGCTATTTTTGTAGATATATTGAATAAACCTTTTCGGCGCTTGAGCGTCATATTATCAGAAACCAGTTTTAATTGACTTTATCATGAAACGTATATTAATCATTTGTGGTGCAGTGCTGTTGATGGCAATGAGTGCTAAGGCACAGAAATTCGCTCTCGTGGATATGGAATACATAATGAAAAATATTCCGGCCTACGAAATGGCCAACGAACAGCTTAACCAGTTATCGCAACGCTGGCAGAAGGAAGTTGAAGCAAAAGGCAAGGAAGTGCAGACAATGTATAACAACTTCAAGAGCGATATGGTGTTTCTCACCGATGAGCAGAAGCAGAAACGTGAACAGGAAATCGTCGACAAGGAAAAAGAAGCCAACGAACTCAAATATAAGTATTTCGGTCCGGAAGGCGAACTTTACAAGAAACGTCAGTCGTTGCTCAAGCCAATCCAGGACGATGTGTATAATGCAGTTAAGAAGGTGTCGGAAGAGCGTGGCTACCAGGTGATATTCGACCGTGCATCATCACAGAGCATAATTTTCGCGTCTCCGAAGATTGATGTCAGCAATGAAGTGCTCACAAAATTAGGATATTCAAAATAATGTATTAATTTTGCACTGAATTTGAGAAACCTAACTTGAAATACAGAAATTAAACAAAACTAAATAGAAATGATTAAGAAATTATTATTGATTGCTTTGATAGCAGTTCCTATGTGTCTTTCGGCACAAACTTTGAAATTCGGTACAGTAAACTCGCAGCAGATTTTCGAGATTATGCCAGAAAAAGACGCTGCTGAGAAAACCCTTGCAGAAGTAAGCCAGAAGTACGAAGAGGAATTCAAGAAACTTCAGGACAATTTCCAAAAACAGTATACCGAATTCCAGAGTCTCGACGAGAACACTCCTAAGTCAATTCAGGAACGTCGTATGCAGGAACTTCAGGAGTCGCAGAACAAGATTCAGAACTTCCAGCAAATGGCTGCACAGGACATACAGAAACAGCAGGAAGCTCTTCTCGCTCCTATCACTGAAAAACTTCAGCAGGCTATCCAATCGGTAGGTAAGGAGAACTCGTTCACTTTCATCTACGACCTCAGCATTCCTTCGGTAGTATATTATGGTGCACCAGCTGAGGATGTTACTCCATTGGTTAAGGCTAAGCTTGGCTTGAAGGACACTTCAGCTGCAAAATAATTGATTGTTTCATAAAACCAAACGAGGCTGTGTCAAAATAGGCGCAGCCTCATTTTTATAATGAGCTGTAAAACATGC
>JBJEKE010000107.1:0-4182 GCA_051878475.1 Muribaculaceae bacterium
TGCTCCGATGGCAAGGCCACTTTCTTCTACAGCTCCAACTTCAGCATCGGTGTGAACATTTTCTTTGCGCTCAACAAGTATCTGGCGCGGATTATGAACCACTTCGACCAGTATGGCGTTTCGGTTAACGAAATACACCATATCCATAAGCTCGACCATCCAAGCGGAACCGCTATCACAATTGCCGATGGCATTATCGACAATCTTGACCGCAAATCGGCATGGACTGAAGCCAACGATGCACCGGCCGACCGGCTCCTTATCAATCATCAGCGCATTGGCGAGGTGCCCGGCACTCATCAGGTGGAATACCGCAGCAGCGTTGACCGCATATTCATTGAGCACGAGGCTTTCAGCCGCGAAGGGTTTGCCTTGGGTGCCGTTGTGGCTGCCGAATGGATGCAAGGAAAGAAAGGCTTTCACACTATGGACGAAATCATGAACTTCTGACATCTGAATATATATGGAACCTGAATACGTTTCGAACAACACCAAACATTTGTCGTTTAAGCAGCGCATCGCTGCAGTGCGCACCACCCGATGGATTCGCTTCGGATTGGTGGCCGCCATCTTTGTGGCATGGGTTATCTGGCTCGGCTCGCCTTGGGTGCTGATTTTCCTCCCTCTGCTGGCCGATATCTACCTTACTCAATACATCAACTACGGATGGTGGAAGGAGTGCAGGCCGTCGCTGTTGCGAACCGTAATGGGATGGGTCGACGCTATTGTATATGCCTTGATTCTGGTGTACTTCCTGTTTGCCTTTGTGGGACAGAACTACCAGATTCCTTCGTCGTCGCTCGAGAAATCGCTGCTCGTGGGCGACTATCTGTGGGTGAACAAGATGATTTACGGCCCGCGTGTGCCAAACACTCCAATCCATTTCCCTCTTGCACAGAACACAATCCCGTATATCAACTGCAAGTCGTATATCGACTATCCGCAATGGGATTATAAGCGCCTGAAAGGCATCCGTAATGTGGAGCGCTACGATATTGTGGTGTTCAATTTCCCTGCCGGCGACACTGTGGCGCTGAAAGTGCAGAACCCTGACTACTACACCCTCGTCAACCAGTATGGGCGCAATGCGGTGTGGTCCAACAAGCAGGTGTTCGGCGATATCATTTACCGTCCGGTCGACCGCCGCGAGAACTATGTGAAGCGCTGCGTGGGTTTGCCCGGCGACCGCCTCAAGATTAAGAACAATATCGTGTATATCAACGGAAAGGCTCTTAACGAGCCCGAAAACGTGCAGTATAACTACTTCATACAGACTGCCGGCGGACAGATTACCGACGAATTGTGGGATAAAGTGGGGGTGAGTGTCGAAGACCGCAACTATATACCCGTCGACAATCCCGACATGGCTTACGGTGTGGAGATGCTGGGGCTGAAAGTTAACAGCAACGGCACCATCAATCCCATTTACCAGGCTCCGCTCACCAAGCAGATGGTGGCTGAGCTGAAGGCTATGCCCGAAATCGGAAATGTGGTGAAAGTGCCCACTCAGGAGGTGATAAATGTGTTCCCGCTTGTGCACGACTATGGCTGGACGCGTGCCGACATGGGCGAGATATGGATACCGAAAAAGGGTTCCACCCTGCATCTAACCGAGTATAACTTGCCTATGTATGCCCGTGCCATAACTGCCTACGAGCACAATACCCTCGAGGTGCGCGACGGCAAAATCGTTATTAACGGCCGGGAAACCGACCGGTACACCTTCAAGATGGATTACTACTGGATGATGGGCGACAACCGCGACAACTCGGCCGACTCGCGCTACTGGGGATTTGTTCCCGAGGACCACATTGTGGGTAGCCCGATGTTTGTAATCATTTCGCTCGACAAGGACAAAGGTCTATTTGACGGCAAAATCCGCACCGACCGTTTCTTCAAAAGTGCCAACACCGACAAGCCATAATGCATTTGCCGACGGCACACTCGCTGCTCCGCCACTTTATGCCCCGAGTGTGGATTTCTATGCCCGGCTGGTGCGCTATAGCCGATGGGTGGCGCTCACCGATACGCCCTTCAACGGCTTGAAAACCATTAACCGATGCGTCATTGCCACTCCCAACGGGGTGCAGACACTTACCATTCCCATCGAAAAGCCTGATAAGGGACGGCATACGCTTATCGCCGACCTCCGGATTTCGGACCACGGACGATGGGAGCATATGCATTGGGGAGCGCTGTTCTCAGCATACGGAAAATCTCCGTTCTTCGAATATGTGGCCGACGACCTGCATCGCATTTACGAGCATCATTCGCATTGGCTGTGCGAATTCAACCTGGCTATTCACAGCATTGTGGCCGACTATATGCAGCTCGACCAGCTGGGATGTGCCACAATTGTAACAGAACATGATGGAGAGCCGGCCACCATGCCAAAGGCCTTAATCGAGGCAATCCACGGCAGTGATACCACCGAGCCATTAGTGTATCATCAGTTGTGGGCCGAACGCAATGGCTTTATGCCGCATCTCAGCATTTTCGACCTTCTCTTCAACCAAGGCAACGCCGCACCATTGGTGCTGCTCGGATTGTAACCAGCCCATCCAAGCACCCCCATCTGCTAAGCACTTGCCAATAAAATGTTGCCATCCACAGCACCCATTCATGGCGCTGTGGATGGCATTATGTTCTTTCAGGTTGTTATGCCGGGGTGTAGCCGGTGTAGGTTGAGAATGTGATGTCGTCGCTGAATTCGAGGTATCCGCGGTAGAATCGGAAGTAGCATGAGGTGGAGTATCCGTCCTCGTAGGTTATGTAGAGCCATTCATCGTTGCGAGTGCGCCAAACGAAATACATCTGGCACAGGTATCCGTAATCATCATAATATTCGTATGTGCCGGTGCCGTCGGAATAGAAAGTGAAATAATCTATGTCGAACGGGTGGATAGGGCCGAGGTCGGTGTAGTTAGCCTCCCATGTCCCGAGGAGTGGAGAGAAATAGGGGTCGTCGTCGCACGAAGTGAGCGACGAGAGCATTGCCAACAGAGCTACAACTATTAGGAAGCGGCTTTTTAAATGAGATGATGTTTGATTCATATTCACAGAATGTTGCGGGTTGATTCAGTTGAAGTAGATAAGTAAATGGTCAGAGAGTGCCTTGCTCAATGCGGATGCATATCCGCTCAATCATGGCATCTTCCTTGTTTTTCTCAGGTTCGTAGCCGGTGCGCATGTTCACTCCGAAGAATTTGCCGAAAGTAAGCCAGAATCCGGCGCGGAAAGTGCCGAGAAACGCCTTTACGATGTTATACGAGGTTTGGTTGGTTTCTCGGTTGATGAGCTTTATCAGCATTTTTCCTTGCGAGCGGGTGAAAGTTTTCATCACCGGCTTATATTGGTTGAAAATTTCCTTTTCCATTGCCTTCAAATAGTCCTCGCGCTCTTTTTGTGTTGGGAATGTCTCGATAAACTCATAGGTTTCGAGCAGTGTTGCACATATTAGCTTTGCGTAGGGCAGAGTGCGCTTCACATCGCGCACGGTACGCCAATAGAACTGTTCCTGCTTTTTGTTCTTGAACACTTCGCGCGGCATTACAATCACGGGGTTGAACACAATCATGCACAGGGTGTCGCCGGTGGCTTCTTCCACGAAGTGGTATTTACCCTTGTAGAGCTTCGTCACTGGCGATGGCGGAGCCTCGAGCGCCGATGGAATGCCCGGGGCATCGTCGGTAGCCGGCATCATCAGCACATTTTCGGCCGATATTTCGTTCCATGCCGATGCCGTTGCGCACGGAGCAGCGAAAGCCGCGGCAAGAAGCGTAACAGAAAGTAATGCAATATGTCGGAAGCACTCAATCATTGCAGTAATAGAATCAATGGCTAACCACGATTCGGCGCGCCTTCTTCATGGAGTCGGTGACCACGAAATATACGCCGCGAGGTAGCATTATTTCGTTGAACTGCTCCAGACGTGGAATCATGCGGACCATCTGTCCCATGGTGTTGAAAATCCGGCATCCGGTGTGGGTGTCGACGCACGATATTAGCACTCCGCCGTCGATTGGATGAATCTCCATGCCTTTTTCCACGTCGATGTTAGCCACTGAGGCCGAGCCAACGGTGATTACGTTCGACGGTTCGGAAGAGTATCCCAGCCGATGTGCAGTGACGCTATAGCTGTAGGTGCACGAGGCGTCCATTTCGCTGAAAGCGTAGTAGGTC
>JBJEKE010000108.1:0-4178 GCA_051878475.1 Muribaculaceae bacterium
AATTGGAATTAAAAAGCAAAAGTGAGCTTATGACTATGTAAAATATAGCCACAAACCACGATATGTGCTTGACAATGAAGCTAATAAGATTTCTCACTTTCTGAAGCCGAGTTGCTTGTTTATATAAACTCAATGAAGACAATGACTGGTAACGACCATTCATTGCCTTCGTTTGAGCAGAAGCGCACAATGATATAGTTTAACGTATCAAGAACGAGAACTTTCCAATGTTCTTCAGTGCAACGCCTGTACCTTTTGCAACAGAATGCAAAGGGTCGTCAGCAATGTGGAACTGGATGCCGATTTTGTCGGTCAGACGCTTGTCGAGCCCTCTGAGAAGTGCACCGCCACCAGTGAGGTAAACGCCGTTCTTTACGATATCGGCATAAAGCTCCGGTGGAGTGTTTTCTAAAGCGCCAAGCACGGCAGCCTCGATTTTCGATATCGATTTCTCAATGCAGTGCGAGATTTCCTGATATGAAACCGGAATCTCCATTGGTAGGGCAGTCATCAGGTTGGGACCGTGAACCACATAGTCCTCAGGCGGATTCTCCAGTTCTGTAAGCGCCGAACCGACGTTGATCTTAATGGTTTCGGCCATACGTTCACCCACTTTCACGTTATGGGCTCGTCGCATATACTCCATGATGTCCTCTGTGAGGTCGTCGCCGGCAACTCTGATGCTCTTGTCGGTAACTATGCCGCCAAGCGAAATCACAGCAATTTCCGTGCTGCCGCCACCTATATCAACAATCATGTTGCCCTCAGGTGCAAGCACGTCAAGACCGATGCCAAGAGCTGCAGCAATTGGTTCCTTAATCATATACACATCGCGTCCGCCGGCACGGTCGGAAGAGTCGCGTACGGCACGAATCTCAACTTCAGTGCTTCCTGAAGGGATGCATACCACCATTCGGAGTGATGGTGAGAACCAGTGATTCTTCGAGCTTACCATCTTAACCAGACCGCGAATCATAAGTTCGGCAGCAGTAAAGTCGGCAATCACGCCATCTTTGAGCGGTCGAATGGTCTGAATGTTAGGATTTTCCTTCCCTTGCATTTCACGAGCGCGTTCACCAACAGCAATGAGCTTTTCGGTCTTTGCATCTCGTGCAATGATTGAAGGTTGGTCAACAACGATTTTATCGTTGTGCATTATAATTGTATTGGCAGTGCCTAAGTCAACTGCAATTTCCTGAGTAAATGAAAACCATCCCATAATAGTGGCAGAATTTTTAGTGTTTGAAATGGCGGATGCCAGTCATAACCATAGCAACGCCGTTATTGTTGCAGTACTCAATACTGTCGTTATCACGAACAGAACCGCCGGGTTGGATAACAGCATTCACACCAGCCTTATGTGCAATTTCCACACAGTCGGCAAATGGGAAGAATGCATCAGAGGCCATCACAGCGCCGTTAAGGTCGAAGTTGAATGAATGAGCTTTCTCGATAGCTTGCTTTAAGGCGTCGACGCGTGAGGTTTGTCCGATGCCGCTTGCAATAAGTTGCTTGCCTTTTGCCAACACAATTGCATTGCTTTTGCTGTGCTTGACAATCTTGTTAGCAAACAGCAAATCGTCGATTTGGCTCTCTTGAACCGGCAAAACTGTTACTTGACGAAGTTCTTCAGGGGTCTCGACATGTGTGTCGCGGTCTTCAACGAGCACGCCATTGAGCGCAGTTCGGATAACCGATGCTGTTGTGGCGTTTGATTTCTGGACAAGAATTATTCTGTTCTTCTTCTGTTCCAAAATAGCCAAAGCGTCGTCGGTGAATTCCGGTGCAATGATTACCTCGAAGAAAATCTTGTTGATTTCCTCAGCAACTGGGGCTTCGATTGCTCGGTTGGCGATAAGTACTCCGCCAAAAGCCGAAACCGGGTCGCCGGCGAGTGCATCTTTCCAAGCGTCAAGGATACTGTCGCGTGAAGCCACGCCACAAGCATTGTTGTGCTTCAGAATGGCAAATGTAGGCTCGGTGAAGTCGTTGATGAGATTAACTGCTGCATCAATATCGAGCAGGTTGTTATATGATATTTCTTTTCCGTGAACTTGAGTAAACATTTCGTCTATGTTGCCGTAGAAGAAACCTTTCTGGTGCGGGTTTTCTCCGTAGCGGAGTGTCTTGGCGCTATTGTATGCAACACGTATTGCTGATTTCTCGTCCTTGTCGAAATATGAGAATATTGCAGTGTCGTAACCGCTCGAAACAGCAAATGCTTCTTTGGCAAACCAGCGGCGCTCTTCGATTGTTGATGAAGCTCCGTTCTTCTGCAACATTTCGTAAAGAGGCCGGTATTGGGCTTTGGATGCTACGATTACCACGTCGTTATAGTTCTTTGCAGCAGCTCGTATGAGTGATATGCCGCCTATGTCGATTTTCTCGATAATATCTTCTTCGGTTGCGCCCGATGCCACTGTTGCCTCAAATGGGTATAGGTCGACAATGACTAAGTCGATATCCGGAATTTCATATTTTGCTACTTCGCGCTTGTCGTTTTCATTGTCGCGACGGCTGAGGATGCCACCAAATACTTTTGGATGCAATGTCTTTACTCGGCCGCCAAGAATAGATGGATATGATGTGAGGTCCTCAACTGCGTCGCATTCATAACCTAGCGAGTTGATGAAAGCCTTTGTACCGCCAGTTGACAGGAACCGAACGTTTTCCTTGTTTAATAAAGCAAGAATTTTATCGAGACCATCTTTGTGGAATACCGAAATTAATGCTGTCTTGATTTGTTTATTTGAATCCATGAGTCTATGTTCGTTAATAATACTGCAAAAGTACGGAAAAATGCAGATTATATTGTTATGATTTTGAATTTAATATAAATAATTTTAAGTAGTTGAATACAGTTCAAAAGGGAATCCGCGAAACGGGTTCCCTTTTTGAGCGTTATTTTGAGATGCGGGCTTCTATCCACTTCCGTGCATTGACAAATGCCTGAACCCATGGTGTGATTTCATCGCGGGAATGGCTTTGTGGATAGTAAGCACATTGCCACGGGAAAATAGCTCGTTCCAAGTGAGGCATCATTGCCAGATGACGTCCGTCGGCCGATGCGATTCCGGCAACTGAGCGTGGCGAGCCGTTAGGATTGGCAGGATAACCTGAATATGCATATTTTGCCACTACATTATATTTGTCGGCTGATTCCGGCAGATAGAACTTGCCTTCGCCGTGTGCCACCCATATGCCAAGGCGACTGCCAGACAACGAACCGAACATTACAGAATTGTTTTCAGGAATTACCACGTTGATGAATTCTGATTCAAATTTGTGGGAATCGTTGTGAAGCATCTTGGTGCGATGTTCATGTTCAGGGTTGATGAGGTTAAGTTCTACCATTACCTGACAACCGTTGCATATGCCAAGGCTCAGAGTGTCGTTGCGCTTGTAGAACCGGGTTAATGTTTCCTTTGCAGTGTTGTTCCAAAGGAAGCCACCGGCCCAACCCTTAGCCGAGCCTAACACGTCGGAGTTCGAGAATCCGCCGCAGAACACAATCATGTTAACATCGTCGAGAGTTTCACGGCCTGAAGTGAGGTCGGTCATGTGCACGTCCTTCACGTCGAATCCGGCCAGATAGAGCGAATATGCCATTTCCCGGTCGCCGTTAACGCCTTTCTCTCGAATAATTGCCACCTTTGCCTTCGATGGAGCATGCTTGGAGAGTGTAAGTCCTTCAGTTGCTAGTTTTCCGGTAAAATCTTTTGGGAATCGGTAGCGGAGGGGTTGCTTCTTGTAGTTGTTGAAGCGGTCGGCAGCGCATTTAGCTCCTGATTGCTTTCTGTCGAGCAGGTATGATGTCTTATACCAGACATCACGCAGATGGTCAATCATAAATGCGTATTGTGCATCACCATTCCCAACCATGAGCATACGTTCGTCGGCTGGGCAACCGATATTGTATGATGTTATTTCGTTGTCGCTTAATAGTTTCTCTACTTTCTCCAGATTGTTTTCAGCAATTTGAAGCACAATGGCCGGGTTTTCGCTGAAAAGAATCTTGACTGTGTCGGAATCGTTGAAAGCGTCGAGATTGATGTTCATGCCGCCATTGGCGTTGGCGAATGTCATTTCGAGCAAAGTTGTTACAAGACCTCCGGCCGATACGTCGTGTGCTGCAAGAAGCCATGATTTGTTAACCAATTTCTGTATGGTATCGAACA
>JBJEKE010000109.1:0-4173 GCA_051878475.1 Muribaculaceae bacterium
CTACATCGAGTGCTCCGACAAGAATCTGCTGAAAAAGAAAGAGGAGAAAATCGAGAAAGGCCAGTACGAGGTAAGTTCTCCTCATATGCAGAACTTTATCGACGCCATCCGCAGCCACACCGACCCGAACTCTCCGGTGGAATACGGATGCAGCACCAACACCCTCTGCTGCCTATTCAACATTGCCCGTGAGCTGAAGCGCCCGGTTCACTGGAACCCTGCAACACTAAGCTTCGAAGGCGACAAGGAAGCTGCCGCTCATCGTCTTTACTACTACGATTATCGCCGTCCGTACACCCTTCCGTATCTCGAACGCAGGAACTGACATCATTAACCATCACATGGCATGCCGGCACTCATCAGCCGACATGCCTTTAACATATCCATTTACTGCATTATGAAGAAATTTATCATGTCGCTGCTCGTCGGCTCGCTGTCTCTATGGGCTACGGCTGCCGAAGTCGACGAAAACCCGATTGCCACCGTATCGCAACTGCCCGGCTACTGCACCATTTTCCACCAATGGGGATTCATTGGCGACTCACTGTGCAGCGGTGAGCATGAATCGCTCGACGAACAAGGCCATAAAGGATACCACGACTATTACGATTACTCTTGGGGCCAGCGCATATGCCGCGCCTGCGGCACCGAAGGCCAGAACTTCTCGCAAGGTGGCGAAACCGCAAAAGGTTGGATTCAGCACTTCTGGGACACTACAAACAACCGCAATGCCAACGTAAGCGCCAAGCACAACCCCAAGCAAGCCTACATCATTGCTCTCGGAGTGAATGACCGCAACACAGGAATTGCCCCGGGCGATGCCCATAACGACGTCAACCTCGACGATTTCACCAAGAATGCGCCCACGTTTGCCGGCTACTACGGCGGTATAATCCAACGAATAAAGTCAATTCAGCCCGAAGCTAAGGTTTTCGTCGTTACTCGTCCTCGCGACGGCGCCGACGACACCTACAATGTGCCCATCAGACAGATGGCCGAGGTTTTCAGCAATGTGTATGTAATCGACCTCTACAAGTATGCCCCCGACTATTCCAAGGGCTCCGATTTTGCCCGCAAATTCATGCTCGGAGACCATCTGAACGCAGCCGGATACCAATACACGGCCTGGATGTTCATGACATATATCGACTGGATTGTCCGCAACAATATGGACGACTTTGCCCAAGTGGGATTCATCGGCACAGGGCTACGCTACAACGCTCCGAATCAGTAAGAGCACTCCATAGCCTTCAGCTGACGGTAGGGAACAATGAAGAATTCCCGCTGCTGCAGATGCCGGTGCGGAATAGTGAGAGTGGAATCGTCGATGCTCACACCCTCGATGTCCATGATATCGATATCGATGGCGCGGTCGGCATATCCCCCGTCGGCTGTACGATGGCTGCGGCTGTCGATGCCCCTTTCTATAGCCTTCAGCCGTCGCAGAAGCTCATGAGGCTCGCAATCGGCAATGCTCAGGGCTATGCCTATGTTAAGAAAGCGGTTGGCCGATGCAAATCCCCACGGCTCGCTCTCCACCACATCGCTGCGCAACGCATGGCTCCGGAATTCACGCTCAATGGCCTTGATGGCTGCCTCGATGAAACCCTGTCGGGCGCCAATATTCGATCCTATGTTGAGATATACCCTCATAGATTTTAGCTTACAGAAAGAGGCTGTGTGATCATGCTACACAGCCTCTTTTCGTTGTCAGTATCAAGTGATATTACAGTGATTTCTTTACTTCCACCTCCTCGAAGGCCTCGATGATGTCGCCCTCGTGGATGTCGTTGTAACCGGCAATGCTCATACCGCAGTCGTAGCCCGAAGCCACTTCCTTAACATCGTCTTTGAAGCGTTTCAGCGACCCCAACTCACCGGTATACTTCACAATGCCGTCGCGGATAAGGCGAACCTTGCAGCTGCGCTTAATCTTACCCTCACGCACAATGGCGCCGGCAATGGTGCCCACTTTCGAGATGTGGTAGGTCTGAAGGATTTCGGCGCTACCGGTAATCTCCTCCTTGACTTCAGGAGCAAGCATACCCTCAATTGCCGATTTCACCTCCTCGATGGCGGCATAGATGATTGAATAGAGACGTATGTCGACGCCTTCCTTCTCGGCAAGACGCTTGGCTGCAATCGACGGACGCACCTGGAAGCCGATGATAATGGCATCGGAAGCAGCTGCAAGCGTAACATCCGATTCGCTAATGGCACCCACAGCCTTATGGAGCACATTAACCTGCACCTCAGGTGTGGTGAGCTTGATGAGCGAGTCGCTCAAAGCCTCGATTGAACCGTCAACGTCGCCCTTGACAATGATGTTAAGCTCCTTGAAATTGCCGATTGCACGGCGGCGTCCAATCTCCTCGAGCGTGAGGTGCACCTGGGTGCGGAGCCCCAGTTCGCGCTGAAGCTGTTCGCGCTTGTTGGCAATTTCGCGTGCCTCCTGGTCGGTGTCCATCACATTGAACTTGTCGCCGGCAGTAGGAGCACCGTTCAATCCGAGAATCAGCGCCGGAGCCGACGGACCGGCCTCCTTGATGCGCTGGTTTCGCTCGTTGAACATAGCCTTCACCTTTCCGTAGTGAGTTCCGGCCAGCACAATGTCGCCCACATGGAGCGTGCCTGTTTCCACCAGCACGGTTGCCACATATCCGCGGCCCTTGTCGAGCGACGATTCAATCACCGAACCTATGGCGCGGCGTTTCGGATTGGCCTTAAGGTCGAGCATCTCAGCTTCGAGAAGTACCTTCTCCATAAGCTCGTCAACACCGGTTCCTTTCTTGGCCGATATTTCTTGCGATTGGTATTTGCCACCCCAGTCCTCCACCAGATAGTTCATGTTGGCGAGTTCCTCCTTAATCTTGTCGGGGTTGGCATTTGGCTTATCTATCTTATTGATTGCAAACACGATAGGCACACCGGCAGCACTTGCATGGTTGATAGCCTCGACAGTTTGTGGCATCACATTGTCGTCGGCAGCCACGATGATGATTACAATGTCGGTAACCTTGGCACCGCGGGCACGCATAGCAGTGAACGCCTCGTGACCCGGAGTATCGAGGAATGTAATGCGGCGGCCGTCGGCAAGTTTCACGTTATATGCACCGATGTGCTGGGTGATACCTCCAGCCTCGCCGGCAATAACGTTGGCATTGCGGATATAGTCGAGCAACGAAGTCTTACCGTGGTCAACGTGGCCCATCACAGTAACGATAGGCGGACGCTGGATCAGGTCGTCCTCGTCGTCAACATCGTTTTCAGCATTGATGGCCTCAACCACCTCGGCGCTGACATATTCGGTCTTGAAGCCGAATTCATCGGCCACGATGTTGATGGTCTCGGCATCCAGACGCTGATTAATCGATACCATAACGCCCAGATTCATACAAGTGGCTATAACTTCGTTAATCGGCACGTCCATCATCACAGCCAAGTCGTTGGCAGTAACGAATTCGGTGAGCTTGAGCACCTTGCTTTCTGCTGCTTCGAGTTCTGCAGCCTCGCGCTCACGGTTCGAGAATGCTTCGCGCTTCTCCTTACGCCACTTCGAGGCCTTCTTCTGTGGCTTGTTGGTGAGTCGCGCAAGGGTTTCCTTCACCTGGCGCTGTACGTCTTCCTCGCTTACCTCAGGCTTAAGCGGACGACGGGCCTTTTCCTTCTTCCACTCCTTCCCTTGCTTCTTGCCTTCGCCTCGCTGTGGTTGCATCTGGTTAGCACTCTTTTCGATATCAACCTTCTCAATGCCGATGCGCTTGCGCTTCTTGCGGTCGCCACCCTGCTGGTTTTGCTGACCTTGCTGGCTACCATTGCCGGCAGCTGCGTTCTGTTGCTGCTGACGGGCCTTTTCCTTGGCTATGCGCTCGTTCTTGCGTTCCTCTTTGCTCTTCTTTTTCGGACGAGTGGTCTGGTTAATGGCCGAAAGGTCGATTTTACCCACCACATTGATGTTGACGTTCGAAGTAGGGGTGCCTAACGAGAATATTTCTTCTTTCTTCTCCGGTTCGACAGGCTTAGGAGTCTCTGTTGCCGGATTTGGCTCAACAGCCGGCTTCGGTTCATCCACCGGCTTTTTCACCTCAACCACCGGCTTTGGCTCGGCGGCAGGCTTTGGAGTTTCAGCAGGCTTCGGTACCACCGGTTTTTCGCTACCCGGAGTCTTTACCT
>JBJEKE010000110.1:0-4132 GCA_051878475.1 Muribaculaceae bacterium
TTAGGCATCTTCACACCGTCGCGTTCGAGTAGGGCCTCGATTGTGGGTTCGTGTCCGCGGAAACGCTTGTAAAGCGTCATCGGGTGTTCTGTTCCGCCCTTGGTCAGGATGTTGTCCTTGAACGATTTAGCAGTTTCCTGATTGAAGATTCCTGTTTCCTTGAAAGCAGCGAAAGCATCGGCATCGAGCACTTCGGCCCACTTGTAGCTGTAATAACCGGCAGCATAACCGCCCGAGAATATGTGGCTGAATTGCGGAGAGCAGAGACAACCGTCGACGGCAGGGAAGCATGCAACAGGCGTTAGGGCCTTTTCCTCGAATTTGGCTGCATCGTCAACCGGAGCTTCGATAGTGTGCCATGCCATATCGATGAACCCGAAGCCAAGTTGGCGCAGGCAAGCATATCCGGCGCCGAATCGTGACGAAGCGATTACGCGGTCGATGAGTTCCTGAGGCATAGGTTCGCCGGTCTGATAGTGGCGAGCAAATCCATCGAGGAATTCCTTCTGAACCAGATAGTTCTCGTTGAATTGCGATGGAAGTTCAACGAAGTCGCGGTAAACGCTGGTTCCGGAGAGAGAGCTGTATTTAGTGTTGGCAAGCAAGCCGTGGATTGCATGGCCGAATTCGTGAAGGAATGTTTCCACTTCGCTGAAAGTGAGCAGAGCAGGAGTTGATGCAGTAGGACGGGTGAAGTTCATTGTAATCGACACGTGAGGACGGATGTTGTTGCCGTTCTTGTCGATACGCTGGTCCTTGAATCCGGTCATCCAGGCACCGGCGCGCTTTGATTCGCGCGGGAAAAAGTCGGTGTAAATGATGCCAATAAAGTTTCCGTCGGCGTCCGTAACGTCGAATCCTTTCACTTCGGGATGGAACACGATGATGTTCTGGTTTTCGGTGAAATGGAGGCCGTAGAGTTTTGTTGCGAGACCAAATACGCCTTTGATTGTGTTGTTGAGTTCGAAATACGGGCGAAGTTCCTCATCGTTGATGCTGTATTTTGCATCCTTGAGTTTGTTCGACCAGAACGAATAGTCCCAAGGGTTTATTGTAACCTTATGTCCCGATTCTTTCGATGCGAATTCGCACAGTTCCTTATATTCCTGTTTCCACACCGGAGTGTAGGCTTCGCGGAGGTCGTTGAGCAAATTGTACACGTTGCCGGTGTTCTGAGCCATGCGACGCTCGAGCACAAAGTCGGCGTAGTTTTTGTAGCCCATAAGGTTTGCAATCTCCATACGTTTCTGGGCAATCTGGCTCATAACTTCCATATTGCTGAATTCGCCGGAAATACCGCGAGAGTTGTAAAGGCGGTAGAGCTTTTCGCGGAGGTCCTGACGAGAGGAGTATTTCATGAAAGGAGAGTAGCTGGGATAAGCCACGGTAACCAGGTATTCGCCTTCGCGACCTTTCTTCTTGGCAGCGAGTTTGTAGGCTTCGATGGCACTTTCAGGAAGGCCGTCGATGTCGTTCTCAGTAATCCACATTTCGCACTGGTTAGTGGCTTTGAGTGCATTCTGACCGAATTTAAGAGTGAGCTCAGAGAGTTCGGCCGATAGTTTCTTGTACTTTGCGCGGTCGTCGCCCACGAGGTTGGCTCCGGAGCGTGCAAAACCGTCGTAGGTTTTCTGCAGAAGCATCATGTCCTCGGTGTCGAGGTTATATTTTTCGCGGTTGTCGTAAACGTATTTAACTTTCTTCCAGAGTCCTTCGTTAAGAGATATGTCGGTAGAGAGTTCGGAAAGTTTTGGCGACACGCGGTTCGATATTTCCATGAGTTCGTCGTCGCTGTTCGACGAGAGCAGGGGATAGAATACGTTGAGCACACGGTTAAGTGTTGCACCGGCATTTTCCAGCGCCACGATGGTGTTTTCAAAATCGGGAGTGGAGCGCTGCACCACGATAGCATTTATTTCGCGTCGTTGTTCAGCGATGCCCGAATCGATGGCTTCCTCATAATACGACTTGTCGATTTTGTCGAATGGAGTCATCTCATGAATGGTCTTGAACGGGCTTAAGAATACATTTTCTGCATTTACCATAGCGGGTAAAGTTGATGCTACAGCCAGTAGCGTTAATAGTCCTTTTTTCATTATTGTTTGTTTTCGTTATTTGTTTCGATATATTAGTATTGTTATCAGTCGCAAAATTACAAAAAAATGATTTTATAGCCGACTTGGGAAATGCTAATTATTGTTGGATGTGGGACATACGTAATCAACGATAATCGGCAACACAGAAGTGTCGACACCATGCTTGGCGAGGGTGTCGGAGTCGTCGAACAAATCGTTGCTGAATCGGGCGGAATCGCAGCCAAGGGCTGAGTAGCACTTCTGATAGCACTCCACCGCCTTGGCTATGTTGCCTGTGGCAAGGTTCAGGTGCCCAATGTTTAGCCAATCCTGAGCGGTTGTCTCCTCGGGCTTTATCTTAGAGTAATATGTTGCGCTTTGCTCGTAGTTCCCGGCGGCAAACTCGGCCCATGCAATGGGACGTATTGTGCGAGCCGTTCCGCCACTAAGGTAGTCGGCTTTATAGTAGTATTTCAGCGCCTCGTCGGTTTTGTCGGCCAAAAGCAGCAGATGCCCGATGTTAAGGATTGTGCGGATGTTGTCGGGCTTCAGTTCGTCGGCTTTGAGATAGTAATGCAGAGCTTCGTCGCGATTGTCGGTGCACTTCAAGCATTGAGCAATGTGGTTTATCACCCAGATGTTGTCGGGCGAGAGTATGTCTGCCTTTTTGTAGGCATCGAGCGCCTCGGCATATCGGCCCATATTCTGATGGCAGAAGCCGATTTTCTGGTATGTCATGCTCGAAGCTTTCTTGAGGTTAATAAGCTGTGCATATAGCGAGAGAGCGCAGTCGTAGTAGTCGCCGGCGAAATAGAATTCGGCTGCAGAGGCAATGAAATCGGCATCTGCCCCTACTATGTCAACCACGGCATTCTCGTTGATAAACGGTCTTTGCGCAAAGAGTTCGTAAAGTTCTTGGTGGTATCTGGCAAATGTGAACACCCGGTAAAGAGTTTGAATGTAGAGCGTGATGTGCAAGTCGCGCGTTTTGCGCTGCGATTCGGTTTCCGAGGCCTTAAGCTCGTGGTATTCGGCGCTGTACGCTTCGAATTGCGACAGGAAACTGTCGGTCGACGGCATTGCCGGGTGCGATAATGTGCCAATGATGGCATATTTGTCGCAGTCGCACATGTTGGGGATTGCTTCTATCACATCAATTAGCTTTTTGTTGTTGATGTTTATAAGTTCGGGGTTGCGGCGGTCGAATGGGGTGAACCATTTGCTCATGCACACAAAATCAGTGCCTTTGCCGAATTTGGAGAACAGACTGAGATAAACATCGCCTCCGTCTTGTTGTATTTTGTTGAATTCTAACAGTTTATCGGTGATGCTGGTCGATTCGAAAATCTTTTCCCATTCAGGATTTTGTTCCAATCCGTCCATCATTTCGCTTATGTTTGAGCCTTTGAGTTTTCTGAAAATTTTCGGGCTGATTTTCTTGAGTTCGGGCAACAGCTCGTCGTTGAAACGTTGGTTTAATCGCTCGGCATCGGCCGATTTCATAAACTGGATAATGATGCGCTTGATGTCGTTGACGGCGTTTGGGGCCTCGGCAAGCTGTTTCATCCTGTTGCCGATTGATGTGCTCAGGTAAAATCGGTCGGTGTGGCGGAATGCGGCCACGAAAATCCCCACCAGTGCCTGTATTGCAACAACATCGGACGATGACGGGTCGGCATATACATCGAAGAGGAATTCAATGCGACGTTTGTCGAAACAGCGAAGTACCGACAGTGTTACGGCGCCGATAATCATGCAGCGCAGTGGCTCGTCGGCAAAATCGTGATAAAGCCGGAGGGTGTCGTTGAATGTAGCAATGTCGTCGGTAGGGAGAGTCCACACGCAGTTGAATATGTTGTCGGCGGCTCTCCATGTTCGTTGAGCAGCTTGACTACAGGCATCTCTGTCGCGCTCAGGCTCAGAAACCGAGAGCAGTTGCGTCAGCTGGTTGTTGTTCTCAAAATATGTGTCGGTGAGTTGACGTATGCTGAGATTCTGATATTTCATCAGGCGTCGTGTGTTGAAATACTGGCTTACCGACTTGTCTTCAACACGGG
>JBJEKE010000111.1:0-1990 GCA_051878475.1 Muribaculaceae bacterium
TCGACATCGTTTTCCACAAACTGAGCATCGATAGCTTTTACCACATCGGCCACCTCAGTGTTCAGCCACGGAGAGCCCTCCTGGTTTACTGTGCCACCTTCGGCCGATGCGCACCAATCCCATTGCGGCTCGTTAAGCGGACTCACATACTTGAAATTGATGCCCTCGGTCTTGAAATGGTTAACCACATCAGCAAGGAACTTGCCAAAATCGCTGAAGTGCTCTCGCTGGAGTATGGTTGACTTGGGCTCGCCATAATCGCGGAAACCAAGATTGTTCTTATTGAAATACACTGGCGGGACATTCTGCCATCCGATGATATCAGGCACGTTATATGTCTTGGCTGCCTTCTCGAGGAACCATTGCTGTCCTATTTGCTTTGACCAGTCGTAGGTGGTCATATCTGGATTCAGGAAGCACTCAGTGCGACGTGTTTCGTCGCCGATACGGCTGGCTGCGCCTTGTTCGGTGGTTCCGGCACCAATATTGAAGCGCCAAGCAGTCAGACCGATACCTTTCGGTGTACCATCGTCGTAGGTTTCACAGCTGAAAAGCAATTCGGCAAGACGTTCCTTCTTCTGTACGGGGAAATATTTGCCAATGAACTGTGTGCTCCATCCATCAGAAGCGCCGAAATTGCGCATTGTCTGATGACGCTGATTGACCATGAGAGTGATATTGGTGTATTCGCAATATTCAGCGTTCCATGTCTGCACATCAGCAGCTGCAAGGGTGCGCTTATACATTGTGATTTCATCGACCAATCCAGGACAAGTGTTCTCGCCAACACCCCATGCAAAGTTGGTCATCGGATTTTCTGCATTTGAATATCCTACAATCTGCTTGGCAAGTGTGCCGTTGATATACAGTCTGTAATATGGTGTACCGCCTGAGCTGAACAGTTGAGTGACTACTATGCCGTTCCATTGTCCGGCATAAAGAGGTTTAGTTGTGAGAGCTCCTGAGGTGCGCTCCGTGTCGCCTTGCTTTACCTTAAGTTCAACTATGGCATTACCCGACGATACTTGCGACACCACAAGCGATACATTATCGGCATTTTCAGCATCACCTTTTACCTGCATTATCACTTTGCCTACTGAATTATCGTCGAACGCCTCGCCACGGTAAGCAAAGCCAATTGACGATTCAGCAGCCAGCAAATCGTCGGTAACGGTAAAGTATCCGGCTGGGGAGACATTCAACACATGGCCACGAAGATTATCCGACTGAAGCGACAAGCCCTCGGTGGACGAAGCGACTGTCTTCATATCGTCGGCATATCCATTCTCAAACGAGAAACGAGCATATGGGGCCTCATCAACGTTTACAATCTCTATCGGATCGGGAAGGTCATATTCCTTTGCCAATGCAGCAATCTGGTTGGCAGCAAGGGCTGAATGATATATCTTTATATTGTCGACACGGCCCGTCATCGGATAATTGAGTTCCGGATTACAGCCCATGAAAATTTTCGTGATATGAGAATCCGACAGATTCAGCAAGGTGGATAGTTCGCCCCCAAGCGCTCCGTCAACATAATATTTTATTCTGTTTTGAGAAAACACAATGGCGAAATGATACCATTGGTTATTGTTGATAGTCTTACCAGCCAACGAGCGATAGGTGGAATAAGGTTTGTTGTCAAGCACCAGATAACTGTAGTTGCTCCAAGTGGTTTTCGGCGTTAGATAAATAGCACTGCCATCATCGCCATACAATGCCAGGAACATGCGCCAATTAGCCGAAGGGTCGGCATCTTCACGCCGGCCAAAGAATGAGAATGTCATTTCATCGGACAGCACATTGCCACCAAGTTTCAGGCAGCCTTTTTTGTCGGCAACGAATGTGGCAACATTCCCGTTACGGTTATCATCTCGAACTATTTCAGCTTCATTGAGCAATTCCACAGTTACATTGCCCAAACGGTCGGTTGCAGTGCCGTCTTCAAAATCGATATCGGCAATTTGACGTGCCTCGGAAGGTGTCATCG
>JBJEKE010000111.1:2090-4127 GCA_051878475.1 Muribaculaceae bacterium
GTGCCGTCTTCAAAATCGATATCGGCAATTTGACGTGCCTCGGAAGGTGTCATCGACCACCCTGCCAGCGGCAGAATCATAAACAAGGAAACTATTATACTTGTAATCTTCATGGTTATATATTTTTTTAAATAGTAACTAATTAAAAAGTTTCCGATATTCTCATATATTCCGAGAATATCGGAAACCAATCCAAATAGAATCTACATGTTAACGTGTGATTGTCACAACGGCAGTAGCCTGCTGCGAGAGTTTCGGGTTAGTCTCACCCAGCATGGTGTAGTCGATGGTATATGTTACCGGTCCGTTGGAGAAATCGACGGCACTGGTCCCTGATACCTGTTCCACACCGTTGACAAAAACATGACAGTTGGTTCCATCGATAAGGTTGGCATCGTTGTTCATGGTTTCAAACTCAGGAACAACATTTGACAAATCTACATCGGCCGGCACCTTAAGTGTAATGTCGTAACAGTTATAATAGGCGATGTCGCGCTTAATAGTTGCCGACACTCCAGCCACCGTGAACTTGGTGATCTTAGGTATCATCACCGGAGCCACATAGTAGTTGGAAACCACTCCCGAGGCTGTGATTACCCGGAAATTCTGAATGGCAAGCTTGCCATTGCGTGTAAACTCAACGATGCGCGAAGCTGTTGCCCCAGAGATAATCTGTTTTTCTTCTCCATCGGGATTTATCCAATACATGCTTGCTGAACTCGACGACAACTCAAAGTTAACCAATTGCTTAGCCTTGATTGAATTGAATGTGGCATCGCGCCAGGCATCGAACAATATAGGACAAATCAGCATATCGTCGGATATAAACTCGCCGTACGATGTATAGTAAACCGTACCCGAATATTCCGACATCTTGTAGATATTGTTGATTCGCAGATTGTCGAGGCCGCCATCAAGAGCCACCACCTTTACGGTGACACTGGCAGTTTTCGATTCCACCACGCCATCTTCGTTAACCGACGATGCTACCCACACTGCCTCGAAAGTGCCGGGTTCCTCATACGAATACGAGAACGATCCGTCGGCAGCTGTTGCAAAACCGGTGTCGCCGACCTTGCCATACACATGATTGGCATCGCCCGGATATACCACGTAATACTGGCCCGAGCCCTTATTGGTGAAATGCACCGACTCAAACACATCGTAGGTGTCCTTCTCTATCGAGAAATCGGCTTCCGGCGCTACATACACGTCGCGTAAGTAACCATTCTCGTCGCACGAAACAGTTACAAGGGCAATAAGCAGACAGAAAAATATTTTTATGGTCTTCATATTCTGACTCGTTTTTTAGTAACCAAAATTTTGTTCGATAACACCATTTGAAATCAGGATTTCGTCCTGAGGAATCGGGAACAGTTCGTTCACGCCTTTCTTGAAGTAACGGCCTTTCACACGTATTTTTCCTGAAGGTTGCTCAATCGGTGCAGTCTTTGAAATAGCCGACATACGCTCAGCAAGGATTCCAAGACGGGCGAGTTCGAACCAGCGGTCGAATTCACCGGCCATCTCAATGCGTTTTTCCTTGAGGATGGCATTGCGGATAATATCGTAAGGAGCATAAGCCACATCCTTGAAGTTTGCATCCGGAATTGAAATATACTGAGAGTTGGGATTGCTCGGATCCATGAGTTTGCGCGCACGCTGACGTATCTTGTTAACGTAGTCGGCAGCCTTACGGCTGTCGCCGGTTTCGTTCAATGCCTCGGCAAAGAGAAGCATCACTTCAGGCAGACGCATCACGCGATAGTTACGTCCCTTGGCCGAACCCTCGCTGCGGAACACATAATACTTAACGAAAATAAGGCCGTTGCCATAGTTGAACCATCCAATTTCCGGACTTGGTTCCTCCTGCTGATAATAGCGGTTGATCGAGCGGCCTGTGATGGTGTACATCTGGCGTGGGTCGTTCTGGAACTCGTTGTTGAGGTCGGAAGTAGGAGTAACAGTAATGGTCGATGCAGTGCCACCAAGACGGTTCATCATCGAGCCATAGCATGGCCAACTCTCATCGGTAGA
>JBJEKE010000112.1:0-17161 GCA_051878475.1 Muribaculaceae bacterium
CGATCTCTCGGCAAGCAGGTCGAGAATATGTTGCATACCTTCCTGCACCACCTCCTTGACAGTTTTCTCCGGGTCGAGTTTCGGGTCTTGCTCAAGGTATCCCACTGAATAACCGGGCGAGAATACCACTTCGCCTTGATAGCTTTTGTCGATACCGGCAATAATCTTCAACAAAGTAGACTTACCGGCACCGTTCAGGCCAATGATACCGATTTTTGCTCCGTAGAAAAAGGAAAGATAGATATTTTTAAGTACTTGTTTCTGAGGTGGATAGATTTTGCTCACTCCCACCATCGAGAAAATGATTTTTTTATCGTCAGCCATAAGATATGTTTAGGTTATGGTTATTTTTTGCTGTAAGCCTTAGTCTTGTAGTCACAACGCACCTTACCGTTGATAATCTGATTGAGCTTATTGCGGATAAGTTGCTTGCGGATGGGAGAAATATGGTCGGTGAACACATGGCCTTCGAGATGGTCGTATTCATGCTGAACCACACGAGCCAGATAGCCCTCGATTACCTCATCATGGGCCTCAAAATTCTCGTCGAGCCAGGTAAGGTGTATTTTCTCGATACGCGACACGCTCTCGTGAATTCCGGGCAGGCTTAGGCAACCCTCTTCGCGCGAAATTTTCTTGCCGTCGTCAATAACCTCGAGATGAGGATTGATGAGAGTTAGTTTCTTCCCCTTAAGTTCAGGGAACGACTCGCTTACAGGGTCGACATCGATGACAATAATCCGGTCGTTACGGCCGATTTGCGGGGCAGCCAAACCAATGCCGTCGCTGCCATACATGGTGGCCCACATATCGTCGAGCAGTTTCTTGAGTTCGGGATAATCGCTGTTGATATCTTCCGATACTTTTCTGAGCACCGGATGGCCATAAAGATAAATTGGTAGTATCATATGTTATTGAATCTTTGTTTGCTTTGCAAATAGTCGTTGAGGATAATTGTGGCGGCAATTGTGTCGACAATATCCTTGTTTTGACGGGTCGATTTACGAGCGCCGCCCGACAGCATCGATTGGTGAGCAATGGTCGATGTAAACCGTTCATCGAACATTTCGATGGGCATATCGGGGAATGCATCGCGCAATTTCTTCAGGAACGGGCGCAGATAGTTCTGGCATTCACTGGGTGTGTTGTCGAGTTTTTTGGGTTCGCCCACCACAATGAGCTCCACAGGCTCCTTGGCTGTGTATTGCTTTAGAAACTCCACCACCTTGTGAGTGGGCACCGTATCGAGTCCGTTTGCCACAATCTTCAGGCAATCGGTAACTGCTATACCGGTGCGTTTACGTCCGAAATCAATTGCTAATATACGTCCCATAATTTTCCAGTGCGAAGTTACAAAAGTTATGGAGCAATATCAAGAAAAGCAACGTATTTAGTGAAAATGATAGCTACAAGTCGTCGATGGCATGCTCGCGAAGCGCCTCATTGTTCTCAGCATCGAAATATTCGAGAGCCACTAAGGCAACCGATGATGTGCTGTTGGTGATATATAATGCAATTTTTCCATTGTCGGCCCGGAACACCGATTCAAAAATTGCCTGATCCAATAGTACTGCATGAAACTTGGAGAAATCGTCATCGGCATAGTAGCTATGCTGAAACCTTTCGGTGCACTTGGCTGGCTTGCCATATTTTTCGGTGAGAAGTTGCTTTAGTTGCGTATAATCGTCATAAAGCAGCCTCCATTGCTCTCGAGTTGGGAACAAAACGGTGATGTGCGACACCACATCGAGACCATTCACGGTTGACACATAGAGCTGGCAGTTCTTGAATCCTGCAAAATCTCCTTCAAGGCAAGCAATGCCATAGTTGGTGGAAGAATATTGGAATCCGGCGTTTTTCATACGGTCAACAAATGTTTTCAGAGAGCCGTCGATGGGCACGCCCTTGAATTTCAGATGTGAGTTCACTGCTATGCCGACAGTGTCGACCGGCTCCTCAACAATCTCGGCGCCTGGCTCATTCGGCTTCTCCGATGGCTCATTGACAAACAATCTCACGAAAAAGAATAATGCGCAGACAGCGCCAACAGCAATGAGAATGGAACGTATCAATTTCATAATATTGAGGGATTAAAAGGGTTAATCATTCATCTATACGGACATCGTCGATATCGCCCAGACGAGCTGTCAGCATCGGGGCATTGTCGCTGCGAACCGACACTGTCATACGGCAATCGTTGTCAAACTCCTGGTTGAGGATTTTCAGGTCGATGCCTTTAATAACCTTCATCACATCGTTCATGGCCAGATAGTCGAAAGTGAAGCTTATCACTGTCTGTTCGTGGCATTCAATTATCTGGGCATTGTTTATGGCATCGGCTGCAGCTTCGCGATATGCGACAATAAGGCCTGAAGTACCGAGTTTTATGCCACCAAAATATCTGACTACAACAATTACGATGTTGGTAAGGCCGAAAGAGTTAATCTGCCCGAGAATCGGCTTGCCGGCCGTTCCCGATGGCTCACCGTTGTCGTTCGAGAGGAATTCGGTTCGTGCCGCACCAATCATATAGGCCCAGCACACATGACGGGCATCGAAATACTCTTTTTGGTATTGCTTAACCACTTCTTTTGCCTCAGCAGCCGACTGCACAGGTACTGCGAAGGAGATGAACTTGCTCATCTTCTCCTTATAAAGCCCTTGAGAGGTAGCGTTGATGGTATGATAGGTGTCGCCCATAATTATTTGTAAAGTTAATACAAAAACGGCGAGAATGCAAAAAGCAGGCCGGGAAATGCAAATTGAGTTGCATTTCCCGGCCCGTCCACTATGATATAATATATCAGAATCAGAATGTGTGGAGAACAAAGCCACCACCGGGAGCAAGATGCACTTTCACCTTACCGTCGGCAGGCACAGTGATGGTTTCGTGCAGGTGGTCGGCGGCAACCTTTTCAGCACTTGGACCATCCTTTACCACAACAGCCTTACGTCCGCCGATATTGAGTTGCGACAAGTCGAGAACCAAATCAACCGGATTCCAGTTGTTGATAGCACCTACATACCAGTTGTTGCCACTGCGGCGAGCTACAGCCACATATTCGCCAAGTTTGCACTGCAAGGGCACTGTTTCGTCCCAAACAACAGGGAACGAAGCGATGAACTTGGCACATTCATCGTTCTGCAGGTAGTGAGTAGGCGAATCGCAGAGCATGTTGAGCGGTGAAATGAACACTGCATATTCGGCAAGCTGATGAGTGCGAGTGCCCTGGCTCATAGGTTCGGAATAGTTAGGCTGATATGATTTCTTAACAGCATTGAGCATTGCGCCTTGGGTATAGTCCATCTGACCGGCATACATACGGATGAACGGTAATAGCACGTCGTAGTCAACCTGCGAATATTTGTCGCCCGGGCGCCACTTGTTCTGTTCCAGTCCATGAACGCCTTCAAAGTTAACCACATTAGGATAAGTGCGGTTCAGTCCGGCAGGCTTGAACACGCCGTGGAAGTCGAGCATCAGTTTATATTTTGCAGCCATTTCAGCCGAGCGATACAGGAAGTCGACAGCACGCTGGTCGTCGCGGTCGATAAAGTCGACCTTAAAGCCTTTCACTCCCATTTCAGAGTAGTGCTTGCACACGTGTTCCATATCGCGGTCGAAAGCATAAAAGCCGGCCCAAAGGATTATGCCAACATTCTTCTGCTTACCATAGTCAACAATCTCCTTGAGGTCGATTTCAGGGATAATCTGGAAGAGGTCGGCCTGAAGGTTAACAGCCCAGCCTTCGTCGAGGATTACGTATTCGATGCCGAACTTCGAGGCAAAATCGATGTAGTATTTATAAGTTTCGGTGTTGATACCGGCTTTGAAAGGCACATTGTAAACAGCCCAGTCGTTCCACCAGTCCCATGCCACCTTGCCGGGCTTAATCCACGAAGTGTCGTCGAGACGCGAAGGCTCGCCGAGGCGGTACACCATATCACTGTTTAGCAGCTGAGCCTCGTCGGCACCAATGCCGATAATACGCCATGGCATTGCCTGCTTTGCTGTAGCCTTTGCGATATAGTTTTCTCGGTCCTTTACAATCACCTGAAGTTTGTTGTGACCACCCACATATTCCTCTTTGGGATACGGAGCAGAGTTACCCTTGAGTGAACTTTCACCATTGTTCAGCAGGAAAAGGCCGGGATAGTTTTCAAGAGCCGATTCAGCAATAACCACCTTCACGCCATTGTCGGCTTCAACGAGAGCTGGAAGAAAAACGAGGGTGTTTGGATCGACCTTCGAAATGGGCATATGATTGTAGAGGTTCTCGAATGAGTTGCGATACTGCTGCTCAATGGTGCCGGAAGCATTCACATACGAGAAATAGGTGTTCCAGTCCTTTGCAAAGTTGAACGAAGCCTGTTCGTTGACCACAACAAAATCTTTTTTCTGCTTGGCTACGAAACGATAGGCCACACCTTCATCGTATGCACGAACTAAAAGATCAAATCCGCCGTTAAGGCCCAAAGTGATGGCGTTGTAGTTATCTTCGACAGTAGCTTTCTTGTAAGCAAAAGCCTCAAACGAGCCGTTATGGCTGGTGCGCTTGGCCGATGTAATCTTCTGCCCCACTGTCACTGTCTTGCCATTGTCGATAGTGAGTGAAATAGGCGAATTGTTGATAATCTGTTGGCCTTTGAAACTTATCGAATAGGCAAGGCCGTCGGCATCGTCGACTACAACATTGACATTGCCGTCGGGCGAAGCCAGCTGATAACTCTTAGAATTAGCGGTGAAAGCCATAGCACCGATAACACATAATGATACAAGGATTTTCTTCATTGGTTGATTGTTATTATTTTGGGTTAATATAAAAAGCAAATATAAATAGGATGACAAGCCTGCAAGACCTATCTCACACAAAGGTAATGCATAACAGGCACAGAAACAAGAGTAAAAAAACTTTTTGGCGCAATATTTGTTTTTTTATAAAAAAGCAGTAAATTTGCAGAGTTATTCGCAAAAAGTCCACCATGTAGATAAGTAGACACATCGAACGGTGGCACCTCCAAAGATACACTTATATTTTTCAAACAATAAGTACAAGCAAACTGTTACCAACATATTTATTAATGTGTATGAGTAATATTGCGTGTTTTTCACAATCTCACATTTATGTACAACATTGAAGAACTTAACTCAATGGGACAAGAGCAATTGAAAGAAATTGCCAAGTCGATGGGGCTGAAAAAAATTAACGACATCGAAACAGATGAATTGATTTATAAGATACTCGACCAGCAGGCAATCGACCTTGCCCAAGCTCAGGCTCAGTCGCAAGCGCAAAAGGCAGCTGCCAAGAAACGCAAGACCACAAAAGCCACAAAAGAGAAAGATACAGCAAAAGCCGACGATGCCAAGGCTACGGTAGACGCTCCGGCCGAAAATGCTGAACCGGAACAAAAAGCAGCGGCCAAAACCAGAAAGACAAAAAAGAGTGCCGCCACAAAAAAAGCGAGCGAGGCCGAAGCCCCTGCAGCTGCGGCAACAGAACCACAGCAACCCGCAATGCTTTCGGCTGAGGAATCTGCCACACAGGCTTCAACAGAGCAACACAAGGAAGAAAGCAACGAAAACGCAGAGCAGCACAAAAGCGCCACTCCGGTTGACACCTACGCCAGCGATGTTGAGCAACAGAGCGACGACATCACAAGCGACAACGACGCCCAGACGAACAGCGATATGCAGACTCCGGCCAAAGACGATTTCGAATCGCTGTTTGGCGAAGCATTCAACCCGAAATCTACTTCACTCGGGTCGTTCTTCCCCAAAAGCACCAAGAAACTCTTCACCCCACGTTCGGCCAAAGAACGCGAAGAGGCAGCCAAGGCTGCCGAAGAGGCTGCACGAATTGCTGCCGAAGAAGCTGCCAACGCTCCAATCATAATCCAGGAGCCGGAAGTGGAAAAGCCCTCGAAAAAGAAAGGCAAGAAGAACAAGAACCAGCAAAACAATGTGACAGCAGCAACTCAGATTTCTGAAAAAGAGCAATATAACTTTGAAGGGATACTCAAGGGCACCGGTGTGCTTGAAGTGATGCCCGACGGCTACGGATTCCTGCGCTCTTCGGACTACAATTATCTCAGCTCGCCAGACGATATCTACGTTTCGCAACAGCAGATTAAGCTTAACGGATTGAAGACCGGCGACGTGATTGAGGGTCCGATACGCCCACCAAAGGAAGGAGAGAAATACTTCCCGCTATGCGGCGTTGAGATGATTAACGGCCGCACACCCGAATTCATGCGCGACCGCGTACCGTTCGAACATCTTGTACCACTGTTCCCCGATGAGAAATTCGACCTAACCAGCGGAAAATCGTGCAACATATCCACACGCATAGTCGATATGTTCTCGCCTATCGGCAAAGGCCAGCGTGGTCTTATCGTAGCGCCGCCTAAAACCGGTAAGACTGTGCTCCTGAAAGACATCGCCAACGCAATATCGGAAAACCATCCCGACACCTACATGATAATCCTGCTCATAGATGAGCGTCCGGAAGAAGTAACCGACATGGCTCGCAGCGTTAATGCCGAAGTTATTGCCTCTACATTCGACGAACCGGCAGAGCGACACGTGAAGATTGCCAGTATAGTGCTCGAGAAGGCAAAACGATTGGTGGAATGCGGTCACGATGTAGTGATTCTGCTCGACTCAATTACCCGCCTTGCACGTGCCTATAACACTGTGTCGCCGGCATCGGGCAAGATTCTCTCCGGTGGTGTCGATGCTAATGCACTGCAGAAGCCGAAACGATTCTTCGGTGCTGCCCGAAATATTGAAAACGGTGGTAGCCTAACCATCATCGCCACTGCCCTTACCGAAACCGGCTCGAAGATGGACGAAGTTATCTTCGAGGAATTCAAGGGCACCGGCAACATGGAACTTCAGCTCGACCGAAAACTATCGAACAAGCGAATCTTCCCGGCTGTCGACATCATGGCATCGAGTACACGCCGCGACGATTTGCTGCTTAAGAGCGACACACTTAACCGCATGTGGATTCTCCGACGCTTCCTTAGCGACCGCACCTCAATCGAGGCAATGGAATTCATGCGCGACCAGATGGAACGCACACGCAACAACGAAGAGTTGCTCCTTTCGATGAACGGATAATAATCACAATCTCTGATATATGAAATCGGCAGATATGCTTTTGGATGCATATCTGCCGATTCTGTTTTCTGTTTGGAACAGTATCAGAATGGGAAGTTGATACCCAGATTCACACTTGTAGCCTTGCTCGAGGGGATACCCATCTCAGAGAGGCCGAAGATGGTGTGGTCCATACCTACAAACAGGTTAAAGCCATTGGGATGCAAGTTGACAATCCAACCGAAAGCCGAGCCGAATGTGCCTACAGCCCCGTTAATGCCCATCGAGAAGAATTTGCAAGGAGCAAAGTTGGCCGACAGACGGAACTCGGTCCATGTGTAATCACGCTGGAAACGAGTGGTGTTGAGCAATCCGAAGCTTAGTTTCTTGTACATCGGCAATGTGTATTCCACACCAAGGTTCATGGTAGTTGCAAGCGAAGTCGAACGCCCACCAACGTCACCCATGTCCTTAAGCTCGTAAAGGTCGGAAAGGTTATCGCCTATTTCCTCCCATTCATCACCCATACCACCGTCCTCAACATTGTTTACGAAAGCATCCTTGTCAATTTTCAATGTCTGGTCGCCATCGGTTGAGGCCACGTAAGTATTCGACCAATGCATGAAACCGAGGTCGAGCAAGGCAAGGCTGAATTTGAAGTCGCGGAACTTGTATTCGGCACCAAGGTCGAGAGCCGCACCGAATCCGCTTATACCAAAGCTACCCAAATCGAAATCATCAACGTATTCATCGCCCGATACATCGTTTTCATCAATCATAAACTCCATTTCCTTTACACTCGCTTGCACCTTACCGTTTGTTACCGCTGTCCAGTAATCGCCATCGAGAGTAAGTTTTGCTTTTTCGAAGTTCATGTCAAGGTCACCTGCGCCAACAAGGATTTTAAGAGTGGCACCAATGCGAAGGTCCTTGGTAATCTGGTGAGAGTGGTTAAGTGCCACCTCAGCAGTAGCTGTCAAATGAGCGGCCGCATGGCTAATATCGTAGTTCTGTATCTTGGCCCCCTCCTTGAGTAAGCGGAAAAGGTCTTTCGGCACTTTCAATGATGCACTTGTGCTGGCCGAAACCGACACTGTATTGTATCCGTGAAATCCCTTGAATCCGAACGACATTACCGGAATGGCTGCAGAAACGCCAAGATGGGTGTGCTCGTTAAGATTCCCAAGGAACTCTTGAGTGCCTACACATTCGTTGAGGAATGTAACGTCTTGGCCATTTTTACGAAAAACAAAATCGGTTAAACGAGCATTACCGCGATAAGCCACATTAAGATTGCCGACACCGGGGAACGATACGAACGACTGGTCGTTGCCAAAAGCAGGATTAGCTTTGAAACGATAAAGATATCCATCGGTAAAATATCCCGACGATAGTTGCTGAGCACTTGCCACACAAGGAAATAATATTCCCAACAATACAATCAGACTTACAAAAAATTTAGGTTTAATCATAAAATAGAAGTTATAGTATTATAATTTTTTCCTATTGATTGGTTGCCACTGTTCTAAAACTCTGCAAAAATAATACAAATTAACGCATTCACAAATTTTACCTTAATTAAAGTAAACAGATGTTAGATTAGGGCAAGAATCAAGAATATAGTGATGCCTACAGCCTTAGGCTGACGGCATCACTTAAAAAATAACAGGTATTACGTTGATCACTCAACCGGCTTCAAACCTTTTTGCGCAGCGGTATCGACAAGCAGTTGCAATGCCGCCGAGCGCTCATTCGGAATGCCTCCGTCGAGAATCGCATTTTTAATAACTTCCTTCAGTTCGCCTACAATCCGCGACGGCTGCAGATTGAACATCGTCATGATTTCATCGCCTGTAACCGGTGGCTGGAAGTTGCGGATACGGTCCTTCTCTTCGAGTTCTACCAATTTACGACGCACTAATGCAAAGTTTTTGAGCAGGCGACGCACCTTCTCGGGATTCCGCGAAGTTATGTCGCATTCGCACAGCAGCATAAGGTCGTCGATATCGTCGCCGGCATCGAAAAGCAGACGACGGACGGCCGAATCGGTAACCTCGTCTTCGACGAGAGCAATCGGACGCATATGTAGGCTCACCATTTTCTGTATGTACTTCATTTTGTCGTTGAGCGGGAACTTCATACGTCGGAAAATGCGTGGAATCATCTTTTCGCCCACATAGTTATGATTGTGGAAAGTCCATCCGAGCCGTTCATCGTATTTCTTAGTAGGAGCTTTACCAATATCGTGCAGCAGTGCCGACCAGCGAAGCCATACGTTTGAGGTTTGAGCCGCTACATTGTCGAGCACCTGCAGAGTATGGTCGAAATTATCCTTGTGACCACGGCCATTGACCACCTCGACACCGGCAAGGGCAAGCAATTCGGGGAAAATCAATTCGAGCAAGCCACAATCTCGCATCAAACGAAAACCGCGCGAGGGTTCGTCGGCTCGCATCATCTTCATCATTTCCTCTACTATCCGTTCTCCGGAAATTATCGATATCCGGTTCTTGTTGCGCTCAATGGCAGCAAAGGTTTCGGGATATATATCGAAATTAAGCTGAGTGGCAAACCTGATAGCACGCATCATCCGCAGAGGGTCGTCGCTGAAAGTGATGTCGGGATCGAGTGGTGTACGTATAATTTTGCTCTCCAGGTCACCAATGCCATTGAACGGGTCGATGAGTGAGCCGTAAGAGTCGGCATTTATTGAAATAGCCATGGCATTGATGGTGAAGTCGCGACGTTTCTGGTCGTCATCGAGAGTTCCGTCTTCAACTATCGGCTTACGGCTGTCGTGGCTGTACGATTCCTTCCGGGCACCAACAAACTCGAGTTCGAGCCCATGATACTTCACCTGTGCGGTTCCGAAATTACGGAACACCGCAAGCGTTGCACCCTCTCCAAGTTTCCGGGCAAGAGTCTCAGCAACCTCAATACCGCTGCCGAGAGTAACAAAATCAATATCCTTGGAATGTCGGTCAAGGAAAATATCGCGCACATAGCCACCAACAACAAAGCATTGTCGCCGGAGGGAATCGGCTACCGCCCCTACGGTGGTAAATGTTTTGCGCCGCAAATGATTTTCGATGCGTTGTTGTACTATTTCGCTAATTATTGGCATTCAGATAATTAAATAAGTTATCAATACAGTTCCTTGAGTTCCTCCGGAGCATCGGTAATGGCATCGAGACCATCCTCGGTTACCACATAAGTGTTCTCTATACCTACAGCGCCAACCGAAGGGATAACGAATTTAGGCTCGATGGCAATTACATTGCCCACTGCAAGCACGTCGCGGCTCTTTGGCGCAAGCACTGGCATTTCATTCACTTCAATGCCTACACCATGACCTACAAAACCGGCTTTCTGTGCATGGCCCATAAAATAATCGGTCAACCCGGCTTCTTCAGCCATCGCCACAGCCTTTTCATACATCGATGCCGTGGGAGTGCCGGGCTTGGCCATACGCTGCAACTCGTGACAAATGGCAATTGACGTGTTGTGTGCCTTGCGGGCAAGATCGGAAAGATTTCCCACATAGAAGCATCGCGTCATATCGGTCATATAGCCGGTGAAATTACCGCACATGTCAACCATCACCGACATTCCGGGCTTAATCTGGGTGCCATTACTACCAACCGGGAGCGACGGGTCGAGCCCGGCACCTCCCATGGCAAAATCGTAAGGAGTGGGAGCATCAGCATTATCGCCACACAGAAGATTGCCCATGAAAATCTCCATCGACTGCCCCGATATACGAAATTGTCCAAGATTGCCTGCGAGACGGAGCAGACGCTCTATTTCAATCTGCAGTTCTATGTCGGTCATGCCCTGACGATACACCTTTTCGATTCGGCTATACACTTCGCGATGATGCACAGCACTTTCTCGAAGCATCGATATTTCGAGTTCGGTTTTCTGCGAACGTACACGTCGTATCACGGCCGATCCATTCACTATATCGGCATCGGCAAACACGTTCTTTAGCCGGAGAACGTCGTTATAGCTGATATTGTCAAGTTCAAGAGCCAACGATTTGGGCATAGGCAAGCCACGTCCAACAAGAATTGCCGGGATCTGCTCGGGCTTACGGATATATTCAACCTCATCGCCCTTCAAGCCTACCGGACGACGGACAAAATAAAGTTCGATGCCAGAAGCATCAATGTAGGTGTAACCGCTGAACACGCGGCCCGACGTATAGAACAAATTGGCATTGTCGGAAAGCAATATTGCATCAGCACCATTCATGGCCTCTACAATCTTGTCTTTTCTCAGCTCTTTCTCTTCCTTGAAATCTTCGGAATACATTAAATTATATAATTAAATTTTCAAAATATTCGGTTAGCGACTGGAATGAGGGAAAACGCAAATCGGCATCGACAGCATTCCCGAATCCATGTTCCATTAATGCAAAAACTGTGCCCGACTTGTGCGCTTCGCTGCAATCGCTCTGAGTATCGCCCACATACACAGCCTCGGCTGATTTGACTCCGTTACGCTCGAGCAATATACTGAGGTTTTCCGACTTTGGCCGAGGCGAATCGCCGTAACAAATATGGTCGGACACAAAAGGGCCAAGACCGGTATAGCCCATAAAGTTGACAAGGCCGTTTGGCGAACAGTTGCTGAGCAGCATCATCTGATAGTGCTCCGACAACCTGACGAACCCATCGAACACTCCGGGATATAGCACACCGCCGAGATGTGGCATCATGGTGCGCTCATTGATATAAAGCAATTCCAGGAACTCATCGTGGCTCATGCCGAGATGCTCGGTTCCAACCAGAAAACCAATCATTGCATCTACCGGGGCTCCCATAAGTTTATGCAAATCGGCAACATTGACACTACGACAAATACCAAGCTGGCGCATGCTCTCGTTCCACACTTCGGCATACGATTCGGTGGCATCCCATAGAGTGCCATCCATATCAAATACCAAGGCCTTTATATGTTTGCTGTCGGGTTTCATAATTACGGTGCAAAAATACTGAAAAAATTGCCTCTACACAGCATTGCAAGCGCACAAACTAATAAACATTGCGGGCGAAGAGCCATTGTCAGCACTTCGCCCGCTGCAATTTAGACGATATCGAGAACTACCCTATCATTTGGCGGCACTCATTATTTCGTCAACCTTTGCCTTAAGTTCGTTGCCTTGTAGACCACGGCTCAGAATTGTCCCATCAGGGCCAATAAGCATGATGTGAGGAATGCCATTAATGCCATAAAGGTCGGTAGGCACGTTCTGGGCATTGATAATCTGAGGCCACGGAATCTGCAATTCATTGATAGCACACATAGTGTCGTCAGGCTTGTCCCATACTGCAACGCCGAGCACGCTTAGACCTTGACTCTTATATTTTTCATATATCTCCTTGATAACCGGAATTTCACGACGGCAGGGTCCACACCAGCTTGCCCAAAAATCAACGAGCAGATAGTTGCCCTTTCCGGCATAATCGCTCAGTTTAGTCACCACACCATCTTCAGCAGTGATGGCAAAATCGGCAAACTTCATTCCTACGGCTGTAGCGGCCTTGTTTTGTGCAAAGGTAATCATCTTTTGCACACGCTTATAGTCGCGGAATCCATCAGGACAAGTTGCAAGAATTGAATCGAGTCGTTCAGAATTGAAATCGAAGGCAATCTCGATAAAAGCAGCCAAGCCAAGTGGATTCTCCTTATTGTTTTCAAAAATCTCGTTCATCATCTTGTTGTAACGGGCGTCGACATCCTCATACTTGATTTGCTTGATGGAGTCGCAAATGGTGGAATCGTTGTGTATAGCCGCAAACTCCTTCTGTAAGGCCTCAGCAGCATTGTTGTTTACCTGCATCAAATCGTTCAGAGGAGTTCCTTCAACATATCCGCTGTCGGCAACTACAAGAATATTACCCTTTTCAAGGACAAAACGTTGACGGCCACCTTTA
This sequence comes from Muribaculaceae bacterium, assembly GCA_051878475.1. Lineage (GTDB taxonomy): Bacteria > Bacteroidota > Bacteroidia > Bacteroidales > Muribaculaceae > SFRY01. The sequence goes on from JBJEKE010000112.1 coordinate 13,045, forward strand.
TAAAGGATGCGAGCCATTATTGGCTTCTCCACCTTGCCAGCAAACGTAAACATGCCGTTGGCAACTGTGGCCGAATCGATGGTGTCGCCACTGTCGTAATTAATCATATAGGCCACTGTGTTGTCGATGGATTTGTCGCACTTGACAGTTACATTATAACCACCACCTGTACAGGCTATCAACATAGTGGCCAGGAATGCTGAATACAAAAGCTTTTTCATATCAATATTAATTAAATGAACAATAATCGAGCAATGCGCCGTCGATAGCATCGTATGCACGATAGCGGACGCTGTCGGCATCGAAAGTAATGGTTTGATACATCCGTCGGCCGCCTATAATCACCTCGCCGTCGTCGGCATCCTTTAGTTTATAGTTTTTTGGCGAACAATGCGACAGGACATACACCGGAGTGCCGTCTTCATGGTCAACTTTTCGCATATAGCCATGTTCATGGCCGGTAAGAACAAAGTCGACATCGTAGTCGCAAGCCAAAGAGCCAAATACCCAGCGCTCCAAATAATTGTTCTTACCAGTACGCACCGAATAGAGCGGAAAGTGGAGCATGACGATTGTTCGCTGGCCAGGCTTTGACGATGCCAGTAAATTACGGAGCCACAAATATTGTGAAACCACGGGAATGCCGCGCACCATACTCTTCACATCGAGCACGGCAATCAGCACATTTGGCGCCTCTATTGAATAGCAGGCAGGGCTCATGGCAGCTCCGTTGGCATCGTAGGCAAACGAAGCCGGCCAACGCGCATCGATACTTGGCGGGAATCCTTTGCGATATTCATGATTACCCGAGGCTACAATCATTGGTATTGAGGTAGCCATTGAATCGAGATAATTGAACGTGTTCGACCAATAACGGTCAAGCGGAGCCTCAACCAAATCGCCGCCAAAAAGCACTGCATCGGCATCACGGTTGGCCTCAAAAACGCTGTGGAGCACCTTCGGTGACAGGCCTCCAACAGTATCCTGAACATCGCCTATATACAGCAATTTGCGTATTTCACCATTAACTGGTGTGGCCGACGAATACCATTCTGACTCTTTGTCGCCTGTTGTTACCTTATATGAGAAGTGTGAACCGGGCGCAACATCAATAACAGCACGATAGAACGCATCACATCCGCCATCGGTTGTAACAATGTGCCCTAGCGCTTGAACAACCGAAGTATCGGCACCAACAGCCACAATAACCGACGAGGGTGCGATGGTATCGGCACATCTCCAAGTGACAATACGCTGTGATGCAAAATCCGACGATGGGAGCAGAGCCACCCGCTCGGGCTCGGCAGCACAGGCATATGGCTCCTCGGGGGCACTGACAAACCAAACATTCCACCGACTATAAACCCAGCCTGAAAGCAAGCCGACTAAGACCAACGACATTAGGTACTTAAACATACTTTTCCATATAATTGCAAATGACCGAGAATCGGGCCAATGCTGTGTGCAAAGATAGTGAGATATTCGACAAACTATCCAGAAAATGCGACAAAAAGGAGATTATTCAAAAAAAATCAGGCGTTTACTTTGTTATTGGCAAAAGAATTAGTACATTTGCAAGCCATTACAAATATCACGCCACCAACGTGAAATATAAACCGATAATAATTAAAACAAAAAAATAATGAAAAAGGACATTCATCCATCAAACTACCGTGAAGTAGTATTCAAAGACATGTCGAACGGCGACCAGTTCATCACTCGCTCGACAGTAGCAGCAAAAGACACTATTGAAATCGATGGCGTCACTTATCCATTAGTTAAGCTTGAAATCACCAGCTCGTCGCACCCATTCTTCACCGGCAAGCAGAAACTCGTTGACACCGCAGGTCGTGTTGATAAGTTCATGAGCCGCTACGGCAACCGCAAGAAGAAATAATTTTAGCGACAGCTAATTAACGATACATCGACAGAGATGCTTCAAATTCTTGAGGCATCTCTGTTTTTTATGCTCAGATATGCATTTCTCGATGCACTGATTAGCAGTGCCATCGATATGGACGGACGAAATTCAACCGAGAAAACCATTTTCTGCCCGCTGTTCAAGAACGAAACAGCTCCGGCCGGCAACAAGATGATGGTCAGAAACTTCAGCCTTTAGCAGCTAACGTCAGGAGCGCTTGTTGTAATAGTTTTCAAGGTTCTCGCCTCGCACTATATCAACAATCTGCAAAGGCTTGTGCACTATGAAGGTTGCACGATTTGCACGTAGCTCCTGCTCGGTGCGGAATCCCCAAGTTACGCCTACCGAATCGACGCATGCGCGCCATGCTGTTTCCATGTCCACCCCCGAATCACCCACATAAAGCACATCGTCCTTGGCAATTTCAACTTTAAGGAGGATACTGAAAACAATCGACGGGTCGGGCTTTACCGGAACGCCTGCACGTTGGCCAGCCGCTTCAACAATAGAGAACTCCGAAAAATAATGGCTTATAATTTTTGCCACAGCGTCCTGATACTTGTTCGATGCAACGGCAATGGCCACACCCATATCGCGCAAATCGCGCATAAGATCAATTATACCATCGTATGGGACGGTGAAATCGGTATTGTGCTCGTTGTAATACTCCTTAAAATCGGCCAGGATTCTGTCGATGACGTCATCGTTCTTGTAATCCTGAGGCAAAGCACGCTCGATCAGCTTCCGTACACCGTTGCCTACCATAAGCGGATACGATTCTATGTTGTGTATCGGAAGACCGTTCTTTTCGAGCGCCACATTGGTGGCAGTGCCAAGGTCCTTAATAGTATCGAGCAAAGTGCCGTCGAGGTCAAAGATTACTAATTTCTTCATAATAAGCAGTATAAAAAATCAGAACGGATAGCCCACCGAGAAATGGATTGCCGAATCGCGGCTCCAGTTGGGGTGGAAAATTGGCCAAGGCTCCTCGCCTTTTGCAGGATTATGGGCTTTCATGCCCAAGTCGAGACGAATCAGGAAATAGGTGAAGTCGAATCGCAAGCCTAATCCATAAGCCAAGGCTATCTGTTTGTAGAATTTATCGAATTTAAACACGCCATCAGGCTGGTTATCATATTCCTTGATAGTCCAAATGTTACCGGCATCGATGAAAGCGCCCAACTCAAGCACCCAGAACAATTTGGCGCGATACTCCATGTTGAAATCAAGCCGGATATCGCCGCACTGATTGATGAAGTTGGTAACAGAATTGTTTCCACGGAAAGCACCGGGGCCAAGAGTACGCACCGACCACCCTCTCACTCCATTCGCTCCACCGGCATAGAAACGTTTCTCAAAAGGCAGGATGGTGGAGTTGCCATAAGGAATGCCAATACCGAACCCGCTATGCAGTGCAACCATATGGCGAGGAGAGAAGCGATGAGTGTAGGTGTAGTCGATTTCTCCTTTAATATATTGCGAATAATTTATGTCGAACACACGATACGAACCGTCGTCGCGCTTCTTCTGTCCAAATAGCTTCGACATGCCGTACAGAAAGTTACCGGCCGTTTCAACACCAGCGCGGAAAGTATAGAAGTCGCGTTGGAACCGTTGACGATAGCCATTGCTCGGCAACTTGTTGGTGTGGTAATATACATATCCGGCGCGTAGGATGAAGTGGTCCTCGTAAGAGTATCGTAACAACGGGTTTGATATGCTGTCGAGGAAATTGCTACGGCTTTTGGGCAGATACACATAATTGAGGTCGATAAGGTCGAGCACGTGGCGCGTCATGTTGTTTTTATTGGTCCAGTGGTATTTCCACCCTGCCCCGGCAATTATGCGGGTATATTCAGGCCGCTCTTGATAGCTGAACGTGGTGGTAAGTTCGGTGGTTGCAAGCACTTTCTGCTTGAAACTCTTTTTAAGGAAGGGAAATTTGAATTTCGGGAACATAATGCTCACATCGCCCGAATACTCTTGATAGTTGTCGTTGATAAGTCCGGATATGTTGCCCGACAAGCTTTCGTAAGATGCTTTGAACTTGGTGGTGAGCACCTCAGCACCATGACCAATGTTACGATGCTGATACGATGCGCCGACACCGAATCCCAGGTCGCCCTCCGAATTGGTTCCCTCGAGTGAGAGCGATACATTCTGCGACTTTCCTTTGGTGAGGAGCACTGTGGCATC